>NZ_JBJXVK010000005.1:0-210921 GCF_046159765.1 Pectobacterium artocarpous | reverse complement strand
CATAAAACTCTATGCCTGTCTTGTTTTCTGGGGATTCCTCAGCCTTACGGGCCGTTGCTAACACAACGTTAAAAATTTCTCCCGAAAATTTTTACCCCATGAGAGTTATCTCCACGACCACGAGGGTGAATCGAAATCGCATCAAACGGCAAAACGGCGTGTGTGCATCGCACTAAAATTTCACTCCATCATCATTATTGCTTCAATTGATCTATTCTTTTGCCGATTATTTAATCGGCATTTTTTGTGTGCAACACGCCCCAGGAGACGCGTTCTCCCTTCCTACCGAACCGCGCACTAGGATTCTTTCCATTCAGAGCGTGAGTTATGGTAAAAATAGGCTCTTATTACGTCGGCCGGATAGTCTCGTCAGAATGAGTACAACACTGCATTCCAACCCGTTATGCATCAATCAGCACCAGCCAGGTAAAAAGGCACAGTCAGCGACGCGCATCGTTTTCTTTGTTGCGGGTTTCGCCATGGCCTCTTGGGCACCGCTGGTTCCCTTTGTCAAAACGCGTCTGGCTATCAGTGATGCCTCTCTGGGGATGTTGCTACTTTCTCTCGGTATTGGCTCGTTGCTGGCTATGCCGCTCACGGGTTTCCTCACCAGCAAGCTAGGGTGCCGCAGCGTGATTTTGCTGGCAAGCGCGCTGCTTTGTCTGGTATTGCCCGCCTTGACGCAGGCAGGCACGTTGCCCCTGATGGCGATAACGCTGCTCTTTTTCGGCGCGTCTATCGGCATGATCGATGTCGCGATGAATATTCAGGCCGTCATCGTAGAACGCGCCAGCGGTCAGGCGATGATGTCCGGTTTTCATGGTTTCTTTAGCATCGGGGGAATTGTCGGCGCAGGCGGTGTCAGCGCCCTGCTGTGGCTTGGTCTGTCCCCGCTGATGGCGATCCTGGCGATTGTTGCGTTGATGCTGATATTTATGGCAACGGCGCACAAGCACCTGCTGCGCACCATGAATCAAGATGACGGCGACCCGCTGTTTGTCATTCCGCGCGGCTGGGTAATGTTCATTGGTTCACTGTGCTTCATCATGTTCCTGGCCGAAGGTTCCATACTGGATTGGAGCGCCCTCTTTTTAACGGTTGAACGCAACCTAACCGGCGCACAGGCGGGCATGGGCTATGCAGCATTTTCCGTCGCGATGACACTGGGAAGATTAAACGGCGACCGGATCGTCAATGCGCTCGGGCGCTACGCGATTCTTACTGGTGGTAGCCTCTGCGCTGCTCTTGGTTTGGTGTTAACGATCAGTATTGATAATGCGATCACCGCTATTCTTGGCTTCGTGATGGTCGGTATCGGCGCATCAAATGTGGTGCCGATTCTTTTCAGCGCGGCGGGAAATCAAAAGATCATGCCGCCCAATCTGGCCATCGCCTCGATCACCACCGTGGGCTATGCCGGTATTTTGATCGGTCCGACCATTCTCGGCTTTATTGCACAGTTCAGCAATTTGGCTACCGCATTTGGGTTTGTCGCACTACTATTGCTGGCCGTCAGCACCAGTGCGCGTGCCGTTATCCGCTAATCAGGAGCGTTAATTGATGCCAGCCATGATCCTGCGTTATTTCTCTCTCCTTACGGTGTTAGCGATCCTTATTACCGGAACGTTCGGCTATAGTTACATCAACGATTTGCTGGAAGATAAAAAACATTCTCTGACGACCATTGCCCAGGGCATACAAAAACGCGTCGATACCTACCGTTTTTTCACCTATCAAATATACGGCAGCTTGAACAGCGACCAAACATACGGCAGCTTGAACAGCGCTCCCCCCGATAACGACGCCAACATTACGGCCATTAATTTAATGCCGAATGTGTTCTACGTAGAAAAAAACGGTCAGAAAACGGACGCGCTGATTTTCGGGCAACACGATAAAGGAACGCTGACGTCGGTTCGTCGGATATCGCGTTATCTTGATATTCTCTGGGGAGCGGAGAACAGCGTCTATTCCATGTATTACCTGAATGGTATCGATAACAGCCTGACGATGATTTCCACGCAAACGCTGAAAGATATCTCTTCGCAGTTCCGTGGCAATTATATTACGGTCATCGCCGAGGCACGCCGGACAGAAATGCTGCAACAGGCGAATGTGTTAGACGAGCGCGAGAGTTTTTCCCCGCTGCGTAAATTACGCTTCTATAACGACTACTATTTTACGCTGCGTACCACGTTCAATCAGCCGGGCCATCTGGCGACAATTCTTGCCTTCGATCTGCCGATTAACGATTTAATCCCAGACACCATTCCGCGTGAGCATCTTATGCTGAAACCGGATACGCCAGCGACCAGCAATATGGACAACAGCAATAATGGCGAAGGCACAGCTGACGTGCAGTTTCACGGCTCCAATATTGAAATCTCCGCCACGCTCGTTAATGCTCCGCTAAAAATCGTTTTTCAGATTCCTGTAAAAGCCCTGATTGTTGATTCATTACGTAATAACGTCTGGCTTGTGCTGCTGAATCTGATTCTGCTGAGTTTGTCCATCGCAGGCTTTTACCTTTTCCGTCGGAAGTACGCGCATCCCGTAGAAGATTTATCTCATCAGTTGGAAAAGAGACTGGATATTTACCGTGAAACCACGAGCAGAATCCCGATGGGCGTGCTGGTTTATGACTTCAGCGGTAATAAAATTATCATACAAAATGAGCGTGCGGAGCAGTTGCTTCAACACCTGAGCCTGCAAAAAATCACCAATATGGCGGACGAGCACCAAGGCGTCATCCAGGTCACGATCAATAATGAAATGTATGAAATCCGCCAAATTCGTAGCCAATATTCACCTGACTATTGCCTGTTCCTGTTGCGTGAACAGGATAAAGAAATTCTGGTGCAGCGGAAATTACTGTTAGCGGAGCGTGAATATGAGAAGAATGTTCATGCCAGAAAACGCTTATTCCAAAACCTGCTCAGCGAATTTAAACTGCCGCTGATTTCACTGCAACAGCATATTCATACGCTGCGTCACAGCGATACGACAACCTTACAGCCACCCACGCTGGATCTGCTAATGGCTGATACCCGCTGCGCTATCGAACTGTTGGAAAATATCGCTCTGCACGAAAAACTGGAAGCACAGGAATGGACCGTGGTCAACGACAGCTTTTCGCCGCTGGCGCTGATGGACAACGTGCTTCTTGAGCTGCTACCGCGATTGAAGCAAAAAGGTCTGGCCCTATTCCATCATTACAATTTGGACAGTAATCAAACTTACGTGGGGGATGCGGGGCTATTGAAAAAGACGCTGGCGCTGCTGCTGAATTATTCGGTGACCAATACGGATTACGGCAAGATTACGGTGTCGGTTGACAGAAAAAATAATGAATCGGATACGCTAATTATTCAGGTCAGCGATACAGGAACCCATGTTTCTGGCAAAGAGTCGGAAAACCTCCGCCATCCTTTCCTGCACCCTGCCACTTCCGATCGTTTTGGACAAAATTCAGGATTGACCTTATTTTTGTGTAATCAACTCTGTAATAAACTCGGCGGTGCGTTAACCATCAACAGTAAGTCTGGGTTAGGTACACACTATATTCTGACGCTAAAACTGGAGCCGGAAGCCCTTCCTGTTGAGGAAGAAAAACTGCTGGATGGTATTACCATTCTGCTGGATGTGACGTCTGATGAAGTACAGCATATTGTCGGCAATATGCTGACGGGTTGGGGAGCAAATTATCTGGTCAGCGATGAGCGCCAGATTAATCAGGAAGCCGATATCTGTATTACTGACGACCCGGATAATCAGGCAGATTACACGCTGCTGTTGAGTCACGACGATGACACATTAATGCCTTTGGGCCCGTGCCGTTTGCGGGTGAATTATAATATCAGCCACCTCCTGCTGGAGGCATTACTTAAGCTGATTGAGCTACAACTGGAAAATTCCCCTGATGCGCTACAGGAAGAGGAACAGGACGATGTCGAATTTTACGCCGCGCAATTGACATCAAGCGACTATTATTCGCTGTTTGTGGAGACAGTTCCGGATGATTTAAAGAGGCTGTATACTGAAGCGGAAGCGGGCGATTTCCCGTCACTTTCGCAGACGGCACACCGGCTGAAAGGCGTGTTTGCCATGCTGAATCTGCATCCTGGCAAGCAGTTGTGTGAACAGCTTGAACAGCATATTACCGCGCATGATAGTGAACAAATTGCGGCTAACCTTCATGAAATTGAAACGTTTGTCAGCGCATTACTATCCCCAATAGAACCTTAAGGGCAGCAAGGTAGCCAACAAGATGAGTAACCAAAACGATGAGTAACTTAAACGTAATTATTGCCGACGACCATCCTATTGTCCTTTTTGGCATCAAAAAATCGCTTGAGCAGATTGAATGGGTCAATGTGGTTGGCGAATTTGAAGACTCAACAGCACTGATCAACAACCTGCCTAAGCTGGACGCTAACGTTCTAATTACCGATTTATCCATGCCTGGCGATAAATACGGCGATGGCATCACCCTCATTAAATACATTAAGCGCCATTTTCCTCATCTCTCTATTATTGTTCTCACCATGAATAATAATCCGGCGATTTTGAGTGCAGTGCTGGATTTGGATATCGAAGGCATCGTACTGAAACAGGGTGCGCCGACCGATTTACCTAAGGCGCTGGCTGCACTGCAAAAAGGAAAGAAATTTACGCCGGACAGCGTATCCAAAGTGCTGGAGAAAATCAGCGCCAGCGGCTACGGCGACAAACGCCTGTCCCCGAAAGAAAGTGAAGTGTTGCGTCTGTTCGCAGAAGGTTTTTTGGTTACCGAAATCGCCAAAAAACTCAACCGCAGTATCAAAACGATCAGTAGCCAGAAGAAGTCAGCGATGACCAAGCTGGGCGTCGACAACGATATCGCCCTGCTGAACTACCTGTCTTCCGTTAACGGCGGCGCAACGCAGGTCGACTAAACCTTTCCTCACCTGCACCGGCAACCGCTGGTGCAGGTTACTCCCCAGATGTTCTCGCCTGACGCACTTCGTTACTGTAATACGCCAGCGCCTGCTGCAAGGTATCCAGCGTAACCGGTTTTGACAAACAGTTATCCATCCCTGCGCCGAGGCAACGCTCCCTTTCTTCCGCCAGCGCATTCGCTGTCACACCGATAACCGGGAAGCGTAATCCCTGCTCGCGCATACGCTGTGTAAACAGATAGCCATCCATATTCGGCATGTTGACATCCGTCAGCACGATATCGATGTGGTTTTTACTCAATACATTCAGCCCGTCAATACCATCGTTCGCCGTCATCGCCTGATAACCCAGAGAGCCGAGCTGATCCGCCAACAGCCGACGGTTGATGGGGTGATCGTCCACCACCAGAATTATAATGTCGCCATTCTCAGCGCGCTCGTAGTGGGTCAAGGGCGGTGAAATCTCAGCACGGGTTTTATTCTCATTTTCTGAGCGATAGATTTTCTCTAGCAAATCAGGCAGATGTTGAGGTGTGGACGTCCCTTGAACCCAATGCCCTTCACTCACTTCCTGCGCTGAGCCGTTATGGGCGCCGCTCATCACGATATGCGCCCGAACGGTGACGTCCTCTTCCGGCATGTAATCACTAATCATCACATCATCAGGCGACACGGTTTGGTTCTGATAACGCGCAGCCTGCAACCCCTGATCCTGCAACAGCGTCAGCAGATAGGTCTCCAGCCGGGCATTGCGTATCCTCAACCAGCACATTTTCCCTTGCAGGCTGGCGTTAATTGCTGCGGGAGCATAACGCGCTTTATAGAGCGGAATTCTAACGCCAAACAGGCTGCCGAGCCCGGGTTCCGACTCAATGGTAATGTCTCCATCCATCAGGTTGACCAGCTTTTCACAAATCGCCAGCCCTAACCCCGTCCCCTGAAAATGGCGCTGCACGCCGCTACCAGCCTGGAAGAACGGGTCAAATAGCTTCACCGCCTCGCGAGGTTGAATGCCTACGCCGGTATCACGCACCACAAATTCCAGATAACCATCGCGGCAGCCAACTTCAAAAATGATGCAACCCGTGTCGGTAAACTTGATGGCATTACTCAGCAGGTTAGACAACACCTGTTGCAAGCGTACGGGATCGCCAAACAGGCTGATCGGCACATTAGGATCGATAAAGCAATACAGCATTAGGCGCTTTTTCACCACCAGCGGGAGATAGTTACTGGTGATATGGCTGATGACCTCATGCGGCGCAAAATCGCAAGGTTCGATCTTCAACTGCTCCGACTCGATCTTGGAAAAATCGAGAATATCGCTGATGATCTTCAGCAACAGCGAAGAAGAATTATTCATCGCCGCAACTAGACGATTGGCGTCCTGCGGCAGCGATTTGGTTTGCAGCAAATCGAGGTTACCAATAATCCCGTAAAGCGGCGTGCGCAATTCATGGCTGACGGTAGCCAGGAACATCGATTTAGACTGGCTTGCCTGCTCGGCGGCATTCGCCATTTCCTGTAGCGACTCCTCCATTTTGACGCGCGCGCTGACGTCCAGCAGCACACAAATCGCCACGTTTTCATTACGATAACGCGAATGGACAAAACTGATTTGCAGGTGATGATTGCGACTGGTCATGACGTCCACAAACTTGGACTGCTGCTCGCAAATGATGCGAGTGATGCGCAGCCTGTCCTCGTGGGTAAGCAGGTTGAGATAATTGTGCGCCAGCTCGTTACTGAGGATGTTTGTACCGTCATTAATACGCAGGATACAAATCCCTACCGGTGCAGAGGCCACAATCTTGCGGTTGAATTGCTCATTCTCTTCCAATTGGAACGCATTCACTTCCGCTGGCAACAGCATTTTCCGCTCAAACACCAGCGCGAGCACAAACAGCAAAATAGCCGATAGCATATTCAGCACCAGCATGTTGATCATCAAGGCGCTGATATGGGAGAGCAGCACCGTCAACGGCAGTGAATACACGATGCTGAACGACGTCGGCGGCAGCGACTTTTTCAAAATGAGCTCGTCATAACCATTCACATAGCCAAAATAGTTATGATCGGAGGGATAACCGTCTACCGACGAAGCGTACAACCCCTTATCATCGGAAAACTGCAAAACAACCTGATTGTATTGATCCAGCAATCTGGCACCGATCGGAAATTTCCCCATGGTGACGAAGTCATCCAGACGAATAGTCTGTTCAATCCCCATGATGAATTCCAGCTTGTTATCCACATAAATCGGCGTCAACGCGTATAAATAGCCGACATCGGGGATAGACGCGGGAGTAATCCAATAGAGTGTTTCATCGCGCCCGGTTTGAGTGCGGTTCTTTTTTTGATCCTGAAATCGATCCTGCACGTTTTTAAGCAAGTCATCACGGTCGAGCGATTGGTTACGGATGCCAAAATCAACCATACAGCGCCGATCGCCGCCGACAAAAAAGACCCGGTTAAGATCGTAGACGGCAGAGAAATTATCCTGCCAGCCGTTAAAGAAATGACTTAATGAAAGCAGCGCCGCATTCCCGCCATATTGTGTGGAACAGGTTGCGCCGGGCGCAAGCGCATAAACAGAGACGCCGGGTCCCCCTTCCATTGGCGGCTCTGCTTTTGCTCGAGCCAGTACCAGCCGATTTGCCGCCAGATACTGGAGTTCACGCACAATATCCGACGCATGTCGGATATAACCTTGCGACTGATCAAAGCTGAGGTTGTACTCCTGCCGCAGCTCTGACTCTTTTTCATTCAATACTTTAGTGACATAAAAAACGGATATCAGCGCGCCTAACACCCACAGCATGATCGCCAGAACCCGAAACAAATAGCGGGAAACTTTTAATGTGGTATGGAATGAGGCGAGATATTTCAAGTGGATACCGTTGAATAATGGAAGAACCCGTTGGCTGATACACTACCGAGTGTCGATAAAAAAAGCCAGCGCATCGCGCTGGCTTACTCGACTCATTCCGACTAAGGAAAAGACTTATTCGTCATCTTCTGCGATATCATCATCGCCATCAATGTCATCAATAGCCTCGTCGTCTTCGGCAACTTCGCCTTCAACGTTTACCACACCATCCAGCTCTTCATCTTCTACCGGTTCGGCCACACGTTGCAGACCGACAACATTTTCGTCTTCCGCCGTACGAATCAGCGTCACACCCTGGGTGTTACGCCCAACAATGCTGACTTCAGACACGCGAGTACGCACCAGCGTTCCCGCATCGGTGATCATCATGATCTGGTCTGCGGCATCGACCTGAACCGCGCCAACCACTTTACCGTTACGTTCGCTGACCTTGATAGAGATAACGCCTTTCGTCGCGCGTGACTTGGTCGGGTACTCACTTACAGCAGTACGCTTGCCAAAGCCATTTTGCGTAACGGTCAGGATGTCGCCTTCACCACGAGGAATGATCAGTGAAACAACGCGATCTTCGCCTTGCAGATTGATACCACGGACACCCGTTGCCGTACGGCCCATGGAGCGCACCGCCTGCTCGGAGAAGCGAACCACTTTACCTTCCGCGGAGAACAGCATCACTTCGTCGTTGCCGTCAGTCAGGTCGACGCCAATCAGCTCGTCCCCCTCATTCAGGTTAACCGCTATGATCCCCGCACTACGCGGACGGCTGAATTCCGTCAGCGCCGTTTTCTTCACGGTACCGCTGGCGGTGGCCATGAAGATGTGGCGGCCTTCTTCGTATTCACGCACCGGCAGAATCGCGGTGATACGCTCATCCGCTTCAAGCGGCAGCAGGTTGACGATCGGGCGACCGCGCGCACCACGGCTGGCTTCCGGCAGTTGGTACACCTTCATCCAGTACAGACGACCACGGCTGGAGAAGCACAGAATCGTGTCGTGGGTATTCGCCACCAGCAGACGATCGATAAAATCTTCTTCTTTTATACGTGCGGCAGATTTACCTTTGCCGCCACGGCGCTGTGCTTCGTAATCACTCAGCGGCTGATACTTCACGTACCCCTGATGCGACAACGTGACGACAACATCTTCCTGGTTGATCAGATCTTCGATGTTGATGTCGGCGCTGTTCGCCGTGATTTCCGTACGACGCTCATCGCTGTACTGGGTTTTGATCGCTTCCAGCTCTTCGCGGATAACTTCCATCAGGCGCTCAGGGCTGTTGAGGATGTAAAGCAGTTCGGCGATTTCCGCCAGCAGCGCTTTATATTCATCCAGCAGCTTTTCGTGCTCCATGCCGGTCAGTTTCTGCAAACGCAGATCCAGAATCGCCTGCGCCTGCGGTTCCGTCAGGTAGTAGCGACCGTCACGGATGCCGAACTCCGGCTCCAGCCACTCTGGACGCGCGGCGTCATCGCCCGCACGCTCCAGCATGGCCGCCACGCTACCCAATTCCCACGCCTGTGCGATCAGCGAGGCTTTCGCTTCAGCAGGTGATGGCGCGCGGCGAATCAGTTCGATAATCGGATCGATGTTTGCCAGCGCAATCGCCAGACCTTCCAGAATATGGGCACGGTCACGGGCTTTACGCAGCTCAAAAATGGTACGACGCGTCACTACTTCGCGGCGGTGGCGCACAAACGCAACCAGAATGTCTTTCAGCGGCATGATCTTCGGCTGGCCTTGATGCAGGGCGACCATGTTGATGCCGAATGACGTCTGAAGCTGTGTCTGGGAATACAAATTATTCAGTACTACTTCGCCCACGGCGTCACGCTTAATCTCGATGACGATACGCATACCGTCTTTATCGGATTCGTCACGCAGTGCGCTAATACCGTCGATACGCTTGTCTTTAACCAGTTCGGCAATTTTCTCGATCAGGCGCGCTTTGTTCACCTGATAAGGGATTTCATGCACGATGATGGTTTCACGCCCGGTTTTCGCGTCCGCTTCCACTTCAGCGCGCGCACGGATGTAAATTTTACCGCGTCCGGTACGATAGGCTTCTTCAATACCGCGTCGGCCATTGATGATCGCTGCCGTCGGGAAATCCGGGCCCTTGATATGTTCCATCAAGCCTTCAAGGCTGATGTTTTCATCATTGATATACGCCAGACACCCGTTCACGACTTCCGTCAGGTTATGCGGTGGAATGTTCGTTGCCATCCCGACGGCAATACCGGAAGAACCGTTAACCAGCAGGTTGGGAATACGCGTTGGCATGACGTCAGGAATCTGCTCAGTGCCGTCATAGTTCGGCACAAAATCAACCGTCTCTTTTTCCAGATCGGCCAGCAGTTCATGGGCAATTTTCGCCATGCGAATTTCGGTATAACGCATTGCCGCCGCGGAGTCGCCGTCAATCGAACCGAAGTTGCCCTGACCATCAACCAGCATGTAGCGCAGTGAGAACGGCTGCGCCATACGCACGATGGTTTCATAAACGGCAGAGTCGCCGTGCGGGTGGTATTTACCGATGACATCCCCGACGACACGGGCGGATTTTTTATACGGTTTGTTCCAGTCGTTGCCCAGTACGCTCATCGCATACAGTACGCGGCGGTGTACCGGTTTAAGTCCATCACGAACATCTGGTAATGCACGCCCGACAATAACGGACATCGCATAATCCAGATACGAGCTTTTCAGCTCTTCTTCAATGTTGACCGGTGTGATTTCTCTGGCAAGGTCGCTCATGGAGCCGCTATCCCTCTATTTAGGCATCTACCCGTGTTCAGAAAAGTGAACCGTTCAGGTAAGGTGAACTGTTCAAAAGGTGAAAGATTATATCACAAAGCGCCGTTTCGGGGGAAACTCCCTTCCACCCTGAACGGACAGTTTTCCCACTGGACATGTATTTTGCAGAGAAAGGTCTTTTGCAAAGCAAAGGTATCCCGCAGGGAAAAACGACAGCGCTGCACGTTGCGACACGAAGGGAGTATACTCGCGGCAGTAAAAGATGACGAAAGGCAGTGATGACAGATGAATGTAGAAAATCAAACTCCGAACGTTGACCATCAGGAGATAGCCAAATTTGAGGCTATCGCTTCACGCTGGTGGGATTTAGAAGGCGAGTTCAAACCGTTACACCGCATTAACCCGCTGCGTCTGGGCTATATTTCGCAGCGCGCGGACGGCCTGTTCGGCAAGAAAGTGCTGGACGTCGGCTGCGGCGGCGGCATTTTAGCCGAGAGCATGGCGCGTGAAGGCGCGGGCGTCACCGGGCTCGATATGGGCGCAGAACCGCTAGAGGTCGCGCGTCTGCATGCGCTGGAAAGCGGTGTCGCCGTCAATTACGTGCAAGAAACGGTAGAAGCGCATGCACACGCTCATCCGGGCCTCTATGATGTTGTCACCTGTATGGAAATGCTGGAGCACGTTCCCGACCCGCAATCAGTGGTGCAGGCCTGCGCTAAGTTGGTCAAACCCGGCGGACATGTCTTCTTCTCCACCATCAACCGTAATGCGAAAGCGTGGGTGATGGCCGTTATCGGCGCCGAATACGTGCTAAAAATGGTACCTCGCGGCACCCATGATATTAAGAAATTCATCCGCCCGGCTGAGCTGATGCACTGGGTGGACAGTACGCCGCTGCGTGAAAAACATATCACCGGACTGCACTACAATCCGCTGACAGACCGCTTTAAGCTTGGTCCAAATGTGGACGTGAACTACATACTGCACACGCGCCACGATAAATAGATCGGATTCAGAGTATTCTTAAATGCTGCGCGGTTTTTTGCCGCGCGCCTTGCGCCTTCTGGTGCCAAAACCAGCAAAGTCTTCAGGTTTTCTTTTTCTTATCAAAACCCAGAATAATATTGACATCGCCACAGGCCTTATCAGATGAGGTTTTTAACAAAACATCTTTTCTTAAACCTCCAAATTAACGAAAAATCAACTCTTGTTCTTCAACGAATCCACACTACAATACTCACCATGTAGTAGCCTTTTATCAAAAAATATCTATATCTAGTATTTATCCACAGAGTTAGTCACAGGGTTGTTTCTGTGAATAAACAGGGGATATTTTTTATTTTCATCAACAGGTAAATCCCAACATGAACCAGAGCTTGCTCGTTACCAAACGCGATGGCAGTAAAGAAAAAATCAATTTGGATAAAATCCACCGCGTCATTACCTGGGCCGCAGAAGGTTTACACAATGTCTCCGTCTCTCAGGTCGAACTTCGCTCCCACATTCAGTTTTACGACGGCATCAAAACCGCCGATATCCACGAGACCATTATTAAGGCTGCCGCCGATCTGATCTCTCGCGAAAGCCCGGATTACCAATATCTGGCTGCGCGTCTGGCTATCTTCCATCTGCGCAAGAAAGCCTACGGTCAGTTTGAACCACCTGCCCTGCTGACTCACGTCACCAAAATGGTGGAACTGGGTAAGTACGACAAACATCTGCTGGAAGACTATAGCCAGGAAGAATTCGCCCAGATGGACGCTTTCATCGATCACTGGCGTGACATGAATTTCTCCTATGCGGCAGTTAAACAACTGGAAGGGAAATATCTGGTACAAAACCGCGTCACTGGTGATATCTACGAAAGCGCCCAGTTCCTGTACATTCTGGTCGCCGCCTGCCTGTTTTCCGGCTACCCGCGTGAAACGCGTCTGGGTTACGTCAAACGTTTTTACGACGCGATTTCCACCTTCAAGATTTCCCTGCCGACGCCAATCATGGCGGGCGTGCGCACGCCAACGCGTCAGTTCAGTTCCTGCGTGCTGATCGAATGCGGCGACAGCTTGGATTCCATCAATGCGACATCCAGCGCCATCGTGAAATACGTTTCCCAGCGTGCCGGTATCGGCATCAACGCGGGCCGTATCCGTGCGCTCGGCAGCCCGATTCGCGGCGGTGAAGCCTTCCACACCGGCTGTATCCCTTTCTATAAACACTTCCAGACGGCAGTGAAATCCTGCTCTCAGGGCGGCGTACGCGGCGGGGCTGCCACGCTGTTCTATCCGCTGTGGCATCTGGAAGTGGAAAGCCTGCTGGTATTGAAAAACAACCGCGGCGTAGAAGGCAACCGCGTTCGTCACCTCGACTACGGCGTACAGTTGAACAAGCTGATGTATCAGCGCCTGGTAAAAGGTGAAGACATCACGCTGTTCAGCCCATCTGACGTACCAGGATTATACGACGCGTTCTTCGCCGATCAGGATGAGTTTGAACGTCTGTATGTGCAGTATGAGCAGGATGACAGCATCCGTAAACAGCGCATCAAAGCCGTTGAGCTGTTCTCTCTGATGATGCAGGAACGTGCTTCCACCGGTCGTATCTATATTCAGAACGTTGACCACTGCAATACCCATAGCCCGTTCGATCCACAGATTGCGCCGGTTCGTCAGTCCAACCTGTGTCTGGAAATCGCGCTGCCAACCAAGCCGTTAGACGACGTGAACGATGAAAACGGTGAAATCGCGCTGTGTACGCTGTCCGCTTTCAACCTCGGCGCGATCAACAGCTTAGACGATCTGGAAGAACTGGCGACGCTGGCTGTACGCGCGCTGGATGCCCTACTGGATTATCAGGATTACCCCATCACGGCCGCAGAGCGTGGCGCGATGGGCCGCCGCACGCTGGGAATTGGCGTGATCAACTTCGCTTACTATCTGGCGAAAAATGGCGTGCGTTACTCTGACGGCAGCGCCAACAACCTGACGCACAGAACGTTTGAAGCCATTCAATACTACCTGTTGAAAGCGTCTAATGTGCTGGCGCGCGAGCAAGGTGCCTGCCCGTGGTTCAATGAAACCACCTATTCGCAGGGTATTTTGCCTATTGATACCTATAAGCGCGATCTGGATGCGATCTGCAACGAGTCGCTGCATCTTGACTGGGAAGCGCTGCGTAACGACATCAAAGAGTACGGACTGCGTAACTCCACGCTGTCTGCACTGATGCCGTCTGAGACGTCCTCCCAGATCTCCAACGCGACCAACGGTATTGAACCACCGCGCGGCCATATCAGCGTTAAAGCATCCAAAGACGGTATTTTGCGCCAGGTTGTGCCGGAATACGAAACGTTAAAAGACGCTTACGAACTGCTGTGGGAAATGCCAGGCAACGATGGTTACCTGCAATTGGTGGGTCTGATGCAGAAATTTGTCGATCAGGCGATTTCTTCTAACACCAACTACGATCCGTCGCGTTTCCCATCCGGCAAAGTGCCGATGAAACAGTTGCTGAAAGATCTGGTCACGGCTTACAAATTCGGCGTGAAAACGCTGTATTACCAAAACACCCGTGACGGCGCAGAAGACGCGCAGGACGATCTGCTGGCAGAGCCACAGGACGATGGCTGCGAAGGCGGCGCGTGTAAGATTTAAGCCAATAATAATGACAGGCTGCCATGCAGCCTGTCATCCTTTTATCGCGGGCGTCCCTGCCCACTCCCTACGGGGTTGCCGCAATCGGCATTAAAAAATGCTCCCGGCATTTTTTGGAGAGACTCATGGCCTATACCACTTTTTCACAGAATAAAAATGACCAGTTGCTAGAACCGATGTTCTTCGGCCAGTCCGTTAACGTTGCGCGTTTCGACCAGCAAAAATATGAAATTTTCGAAAAGCTGATTGAAAAACAGCTGTCCTTCTTCTGGCGTCCAGAAGAAGTCGATGTGTCCCGCGATCGCATCGACTATCAGGCGCTGCCCGACCATGAAAAACATATCTTCATCAGCAACCTGAAATACCAGACGCTGCTGGATTCGATTCAGGGTCGTAGCCCGAACGTGGCACTGCTGCCACTGATCTCGATCCCTGAGCTGGAAACCTGGGTCGAAACCTGGGCTTTCTCAGAAACCATCCATTCACGCTCCTACACGCATATCATCCGTAATATCGTGAACGATCCGTCGCTAGTGTTTGACGATATCGTCACGAACGACGAGATCCTAAAGCGCGCCAAAGATATCTCCGGCTACTACGACTCACTGATTGAGATGACCAGCTACTATCATCTGCTAGGTGAAGGCACACATCAGGTTAACGGCAAGATCGTGACCGTGAACCTGCACACGCTGAAAAAGCAGTTGTATCTGTGCCTGATGAGTGTGAACGCACTGGAGGCGATTCGCTTCTACGTCAGCTTCGCGTGTTCATTTGCTTTTGCAGAACGCGAACTCATGGAAGGCAATGCTAAAATCATCAAGCTGATCGCCCGTGATGAAGCATTGCACCTGACCGGCACGCAGCACATGCTGAACCTGATGCGCTCCGGCCATGACGATCCTGAAATGGCGCAGATTGCCGAAGAGTGTCAGCAGGAGTGTTATGACCTGTTCGTGCTCGCCGCTCAGCAGGAGAAAGAGTGGGCGGAATACCTGTTCCGTGACGGTTCGATGATTGGCCTGAACAAAGATATTCTGTGCCAATACGTAGAATACATCACTAACATCCGCATGCAGGCAGTTGGGCTGCCACTGCCGTTCCAGACGCGCACGAACCCCATCCCGTGGATCAACGCCTGGTTGGTATCCGATAACGTACAGGTCGCGCCACAGGAAGTTGAAGTCAGCTCTTATCTGGTCGGTCAAATCGATTCAGAAATCAGCGACGACGATCTGAGCGATTTCCAACTGTAATCGATGAGCAATCCAACGATCACACTGCGCACATCCGGTGCGCAGTTTTCCTGCTCAGACGACGGCCCTTCCCTGCTGGATGTGCTGGAGTCCAACCGCGTCAACATTGAATATCAGTGTCGCTCCGGCTATTGCGGTTCCTGTCGACTGCGTCTGGTAAAAGGCAGAGTAGCGTATCGCCAAGCCCCGCTGGCCTGCATCCAACAGGATGAAATCCTCCCGTGCTGCTGCATGCCGCAAGGCGACATCGAACTCGATATTTAGTCCCGTTCCGTCCTCCTACACCGGCTAAACCGCCTATCGCTCTCACTAGCGGGCGCATTTCCTGCCCGTTTCCCTACGCAAGTGAGTTACACTACCCGCTGAAATCGTCTTTTGACCGATATATACCCTAAATAATTCGAGTTGCAGGCAGGCGGAGACCGAGCGAGTCCCCAGGAGCTTATGCCAGTAAGTGACTGGGATGGGTAAGGACAAATTGGCTTAGCCAATTTGAACGCCGCTTGCAGCGGCCCTCGGGCGAGGCTCAGAAATGAGCCGAATATTGCCAACGCACATGCAGCTTGAAGTATGACGGGGATAAAACAACCTGGAGGTTTTACTACATGCTCACCGTCATTCCTATTTTGATCTTTGTTGCGCTCATCGTTGTCTGGTCAGGCATCAAAATTGTACCTCAGGGATATCAATGGACTGTAGAACGGTTTGGCCGCTATACCAAAACGCTGATGCCGGGCCTTAATCTGGTCGTGCCATTTATGGATCGCATTGGTCGCAAAATTAATATGATGGAACAGGTGCTGGATATTCCATCACAGGAAATCATTTCAAAAGATAACGCCAACGTCACTATTGACGCCGTGTGCTTTATCCAGGTTATCGATCCGGCACGCGCCGCCTATGAAGTCAGCAATCTGGAACAGGCTATCGTCAACCTGACGATGACCAACATCCGTACCGTTCTGGGTTCGATGGAGCTGGACGAAATGCTGTCTCAGCGCGACAGTATCAATACCCGCCTGCTGCACATCGTGGACGAAGCGACCAACCCATGGGGCATTAAAATCACCCGTATTGAGATCCGCGACGTTCGCCCGCCGACAGAGCTGATTGCCGCGATGAATGCGCAGATGAAAGCGGAACGTAACAAACGCGCCGATATTCTGGAGGCCGAAGGGGTGCGTCAGGCGGCGATTCTGAAAGCCGAAGGGGAAAAACAGTCGCAAATTCTGAAGGCGGAAGGTCTGCGTCAGTCCGCATTCCTGGAAGCAGAAGCACGTGAGCGTGCGGCGGAAGCGGAAGCGCAAGCCACCAAAATGGTGTCCGAAGCCATCGCAGCGGGCGACATTCAGGCCGTGAACTACTTCATCGCCCAGAAATATACCGATGCGCTGCAACAGATTGGTTCTTCCAATAACAGCAAAGTCATTATGATGCCGCTGGAAGCCAGCAATTTAATGGGGGCCATCGGCGGAATTGCAGAACTGGTTAAAGACAGCAAAGAAAGCCGAGGTAAATAATGGGCATTGAACTGGTGATGGAAAATGCGCACTGGTTCTGGCTGTCGCTCGGCGGCCTGCTATTAGCCGCCGAAATGCTGGGTGCCAGTGGCTATTTACTATGGAGTGGCTTATCGGCGGTCTTGGTTGGGCTGCTAACGTGGATCATGCCGCTGGGCTGGCCGTGGCAGGGAACGATTTTCGCCATCCTGACGATCGTCACGGCGCTGCTCTGGTGGTATTGGCTGCGTAAACGGACGCTGTCACGCCCGCAGTCAACGCTCAACCAGCGCGGACAACAGCTAATCGGCCTGCGCGCTACCCTGACCGATCCGGTAACCAACGGCTTCGGCCGGGTAAACATCGGTGACAGCAGCTGGCGCGTGAAATCAGAGCGGGATCTACCTGTGGGTACGCCTGTTGAAGTAATTGCCATTGATGGCATCACACTGCATGTACGCCCAACAGAGGACTAACCGCACACATTCCAGGGGAGCCGGCCTCCCCTTTATGACGGTTACTTTTTACTATTTACGCTTCTGCCTGTTTACTCTTCTGACAACAGCCCGCCAGATTATTGATTATCGGACAGTCCGCTCCGCCGTCCCCCGGACACTGTTCGGCCAGTGCCAGCAAATGTTCACGCATCGTTTTTAGCTCTGCAATATGCATTTCGATTTCGTGCACTTTCCGCAAGGTGCGCGCTTTGACATCCGCACTTCGCCGCAGCGGATCGTTAAACAGCGTCACCAGTTCCCGGCATTCATCCAGATTAAAGCCAACCTGACGAGCCTGACGCAACAGCGTTAGCTCTTCAACGTGGTGATCGTCGTAGCTGCGGTAACCATTTTCAGAACGCATCGGTGTAGTCAGAAGTTCTTTTTCTTCATAGAAGCGAATGGTTTTACTGCTAAGACCGGTTTTTTTCGCGACATCACTGATATTCATGATTTCCCCCTTGACCCTCCCCTTGCTAGAAGGTTTAGCTTACCCAATAACTAGTAGAAATCAGATAGCCGGTCAACGTCTTTTACCTCCGGCTGTGATCACGGGAGAAAATTATTATGTCACAAACCATCGTGTTGTCATTGCAGGGACTAACCTGCGGGCACTGTGTGCAACGCGTTAAAAAAGCACTGGACGCGCTGCCTACGGTCGAACAAACCGACGTTACACAACAGTACGCCAGCATCAGCGGCGACGTTGATTCGCAGACGTTGATCGACACTATTGAACAGGCTGGCTACGAAGCACAGCTTGCAACGACGCCGAATGTGTCCCTCCAGCTTTCCGGCCTAAACTGCAATCACTGTGTCGCGGCTACGCGTAAAGTGCTGGAAGCCATTCCCGGCGTCGTGGCGACGGATGTCACCAAAGAGCAGGCCAGCGTGTACGGCAACGTTGAGGCCACGGCACTGATTAGTGCTATTGAAGAAGCTGGCTATCACGCCAGCGTGCAGGAGAGCGTTCACCCAAAAACTGAGCCGCTGGCACAAGTAGCGACGACGCCGGAAGCGCTGCCAGCGGCCGAGAGTACTCTTCCGGCAACGACAACACCGTTCACTAACGATGACGACAGCGTGCAGCTCCTGCTTCAGGGGATGAGCTGCGCCAGCTGCGTAAACCGCGTACAGACAGCGCTGCAAAACGTCAGCGGCGTCACGCTGGCGCGGGTGAATCTGGCCGAACGTAGTGCGCTAGTGAGCGGTCATGCCGCGCCGGAAGCGTTGATTGCCGCCGTTGAACAAGCAGGCTATGGCGCGGAAATCATTCAGGATGAAGAAGAACGCCGCGCGCGCCAGCAGCAAACCTCTCAACAGGCTATCGGCCGCTTCCGGTGGCAGGCCGCGCTGGGCTTACTACTTGGTATACCGCTGATGCTGTGGGGCGTATTGGGCGGCAGCATGAGCCTGACGCCGGAAAGCCAAACACCGTGGCTCATCATCGGTATTTTGACGCTGGCGGTGATGGTAGTGGCCGGCAGTCATTTTTATCGTAACGCCTGGCGTAGCCTGAGAAACGGGGCTGCAACCATGGATACGCTGGTCGCGCTGGGAACCGGTGCGGCGTGGCTTTATTCCATTACCGTGAACCTGTGGCCGGATCTTTTCCCAATGGCGGCGCGCCATCTTTACTACGAAGCCAGCGCGATGATCATCGGTTTAATCAATCTGGGTCATGCACTAGAACAGCGTGCCCGACAGCGCTCTTCTCGTGCACTGGAACGGCTGCTCGACTTGACGCCGCCCACCGCCCGCGTTGTGACAGAAGAAGGCGAGAAATCGATTCCGCTGTCCAATGTACAATCCGGCATGACGCTGCGCCTGACAACCGGCGATCGAATTCCTGTCGACGGAGAGATTCTGCAAGGTGAAGTCTGGTTGGATGAAGCCATGTTGACCGGGGAACCGATCCCGCAAGCCAAAACGGCTGGCGATACGGTGCATGCGGGTACGCTGGTTTCCGACGGCAGCGTTCTCTTCCGGGCGGACGCGATCGGCAACCAAACCACGCTGTCGCGCATTATCCGGCTGGTCAGGCAGGCACAAAGCAGCAAACCCGCTATCGGGCAGCTAGCGGATCGCATCTCTGCCGTGTTTGTTCCCGTCGTTATGGCTATCGCACTTCTCAGCGGCGCGATCTGGTTCTTCGTCGGGCCACAGCCGCAGGTAGTCTACACGCTCATCATCGTCACAACCGTTCTGATCATTGCCTGTCCCTGCGCGCTTGGGCTGGCAACGCCGATGTCGATTATTTCCGGTGTCGGACGTGCTGCGGAATTTGGCGTGCTGGTGCGGGATGCCGATGCCTTACAACAGGCCAGCATGCTGGATGTGCTGGTGTTTGACAAAACCGGTACGCTAACCGAAGGACAGCCACGCGTTGTGGCGGTTCACACATTCGGTGACGTGACGGAAATGCAGGCGCTGGCCTGGGCAGCCTCGCTGGAACAGGGATCTCATCATCCACTGGCAAAAGCGATTCTTGAACGAGCAGAGAATGTTACGCTCACGCCAATTGAGCAGTTCCGTACGCTACGTGGTCTCGGCATTAGCGGCAAAATCGGCGATGACAGTCTGCTGCTGGGGAATCCGGCACTACTCAAACAGCATCAAATCGATATCACCGAAAGTGAAGCACTGATCAACGAGCAGGCTCAGCGCGGCGTAACACCGGTACTGCTTGCAGCGAATGGCCGCATCATTGCGGTGTTATCTATCCACGATCCGCTGCGAGCGGATAGCGTCGGTGCCTTACAGCGTCTGCATCGACAGGGCTACCAGCTCGTCATGCTAACGGGGGACAACCCGCTCACAGCGCAAAGCATCGCGAAAGAAGCGGGTATCGACCAGGTGATTGCCGGGGTGCTGCCAGACGGCAAAGCAGAAGCCATCAAAAAGCTACAGGCTCAAGGCAAACGCGTGGCGATGATTGGTGATGGCATCAACGATGCGCCCGCGCTGGCGCAGGCCGATGTCAGCATTGCGATGGGCGGCGGCAGCGATATTGCGATTGAAACCGCCGCCATTACGCTGATGCACCAGAGCCTGCACGGCGTCGCCGATGCGCTGGCGCTCTCCAATGCCACGCTGCGCAACATGAAGCAAAACCTGCTGGGCGCGTTTATCTACAACTCGCTGGGGATCCCAATTGCTGCGGGCGTGCTTTACCCGCTGACTGGTGCGCTACTCAGCCCGGTGGTCGCTGGTGCCGCCATGGCGCTTTCCTCCATCACGGTCGTTAGCAACGCCAACCGCCTGCTGCGCTTTAAACCTAAAAGTGAGTAATATCAGTGCGCCATTTTCATTTCGAAGATGGCGCACACTCTCTTTCTCATCATCGTCTTACAACGCCACCGCATTATCTCTCCCTCCGCTACACCTTGTATTGTTTGGCATCTAGCGTTTAGCATAGTTATTCCCACATCAGGAGACGGAATCAATGGGGCAACTGCTGCGCAGCATCGCGACTTTTCTTGGTTTTATTTCACCGCTGGCTTATGCCTACCCGGCGATAGACGTTCAGCTTGCCAACGAACGACAGTTGCATCTGGTCGGCAGTATTCATATGGGGAGTAAGGACATGGCACCGCTGCCCGATACGCTGTTGCAACAGCTCCGTCAGGCGACTGCACTCATCGTCGAAGCCGATATCTCTGATGCACACTCCCCCTTCGGTCGCAATGGCAGCGAACCGCCGCTGGTGCAGCGCCTCAGTTCGGACAGCTACCGTCAACTGCAAAAAATCTGCGAATTGCTCTCTTTCGATGAGAGTAATATCAATACGCTTCCGGCCTGGCAGGTCGCGCTGATGTTGCAAGTGCGACAGGCGCAGTTGCTGGGCCTGCGCCCCGACTACGGCATCGATTATCAGTTGATTAACGCCGCGAAATCTCAGGGTATTCAGGTTATCGAACTGGAAGGGCAGCAGACGCAGGTTGATTTGTTACAGCAACTGCCGCAGGGCGGTTTGTTGTTGCTAGAAGATACCATTAAGCACTGGCACACTAATGCTCGCTTGTTACAAACGATGGTTGGCTGGTGGCTAGACAGCAGACCCGGCAAATATAAACCGGATATCCCCGCGACATTTAGCAATGAAATGAGCAATCTGCTGATGGGCCAGCGTAACCGCCGCTGGCAACAGCAACTTCAGGCGCTACCGCCCGGAAACTACGTTGTCGCCGTCGGCGCCCTGCATCTGTATGGCGATGAGAATTTACCTCTGCTGCTTAAAAACGGCCATTCAGCAACCCCGTAAGAGAACACATTATGACGCGCAACCGCGTCTGCAAGAGAAGACCCGCTAAAGGGGTAAGGACAGTGAAATCATGACACCCGCAGTCAATCTGCTCGAAAAGAATAAAGTCGCCTTTACGCTGCACAGCTACCACCACGACAGTGACGAAACCAATTTTGGCGAGGAAGCGGCCAGAAAGTTGGGACTGAATAAAGAACAGGTTTATAAAACGCTGCTCATTTCCCTAAATGGCGATGCCAAAAATCTCGCTGTGGCCGTCACCCCCGTCGCCGGAATGCTGGATCTCAAAAAAGTCGCTCGCGCGCTGTCAGCCAAAAAAGCCGATATGGCCGATCCGGTCATCGCTCAGCGTGTAACGGGTTATCTGGTTGGGGGAATCAGCCCACTTGGGCAAAAGAAACTGCTACCGACTGTGATTGATGAGCCAGCACGTCAGTTCGATACCATTTTCATTTCCGGCGGTAAACGCGGGTTGGATATTGAGTTATCGGCAGACGATCTGGCGCGGCTACTGCGCGCCACCTTTGCCGATATCGCCAGACATGATTAATGCCCGTCAAACGGACATAACCTGCCGGGCGATGTGTATCAAAGTGAAGCAGGTAGCAGAGAGCTCCACGGCCAGTGTGTCTCCCGCTACCGCTTCATAATCGATTACTGATCGACTTTCGCGCCTTTATCCAACTGCATTACCGGGCCTTCTTTCACATTCACCGTCAGGCCTTTGGTTTGCAACTCCGCATTCCTTACGCGAATCCCTTTATCCGCATCAATACGCACGTTATCAAAATGGAAGCCACTGAGCGGCGCTTCCGGCACGCCGATAATGTATGCCGCCGCCTTGGTCTTACCGGTTGACTCCAGATTCTCAATGGTCACATTGCTGAAATGCGGCGTTTTGTATTGATCAAACGGCTGCGCGGGATCGGTATCCGGTGGATAAATCTGCTCCCCCATCGTGAAGCCGCCTTCGGCCAGCATTTTGTCCACTTCGGCTTGCACAATCGGCGCAGCTTTATAGTAACCCGCAAAGACCAGCGGGATTTCGACATCCACCATTTTGGTATTGCGGTAGGTGATGTTTTTCACTTCGCCGCCTTTACCACGCAGGGTTTTAATACGGATGCCGTACATAGAGCCTTCGAACTGGTTATTTTCGACCAGCACGTTATTCACCCCGCCGGAGGTTTCACTGCCAATGGAGATACCACGCCCCTGCTTCAGGATGTTATTGGCGATATAGATATTATCGACGACGCCATTCGGGAAGCGGCTATCCGGCTTCTCGGCTTTTATCGCGATATGGTCGTCATTACAGTCGATATAGTTGTTAGTAATACGGATGTTCTGGCTGTCGATCGGGTCGATAGCATCGGTGTTTGGCGCATGCCACGGCGACAGAATCCGCGTGCCGTTCACATCCACATCATGCGAGTAACGCATCACAACGTGGAAACTTGGGGAGTGCGTGAGCGTGACGCCGTCCACCAGCACGTTACTGGAGCTTTTGATATAAATCAGACGTGGGCGATCGGTGCCCCCTTTCTTGCCAGTTGCACGAATATTGGCACGCCAGCGTTCCCACCAGACGGCCCCTTGTCCATCGATGGTACCCTGACCGGTGATAGCCACATTCTGCGCATCCGCAATGCTGATGAAGGGAAGCCAGCCATTTTCCGCTTCAGCGTACTTGGTTTTTTCCGTCGCGCGATACACCGCTTCTTCGGTCGACGCGACAATAGTCGCGTCTTTTGCTAAATCCAGTCTGATATTGCTTTTCAGGAACAGCGGATCGACCAGATAGTTACCGCGAGGAACGTGTACGGTTCCGCCGCCGGCAGCAGCACAGTCATCAATCGCTTTCTGGAAGGCCTGGGTATTCAGTGCGATCTGTAGGCGGTGGCCTTCGGCCCCGTATTGCGTTACGTCACAGATTTTATCGGGAAATTTCACTGAGCTAGCCGCTTGTGCTGCACCAGCGTGAATACCCAATGTGATGCAGGAAGCCATTAATGACAGGGCAAGACCACTACGCATACTTAACCTCATAAAAATGAAATATTGTTTTAATAAAATAACACTCAAATTCCATTAAAAAATGAGGGGCGATCACGTTTTAGATGTATTCGTAATAATTACAATAAGGTATGAATTTTTCTATGCAATTGCCCTAATCACATTTTGCTAATCGCCATAAGGGACTACTGTTCTGCCAAGCAACGAGCAATGCAAACGGGATGAAGGGGATAAAGAAAGTAGGATTAATGCAGGGTGCTGGCCTGAGCGACCAGCACAGATAAGATGAATAGTACTATGCCGTCAGGCGAGCGAAAGCATCACGAATATCCTGCTCCGGTAAGTCCACACCAATAAACACCAGCACGCTCTTTCTTTCTTCATCAGGCTGCCATTCTCTGTCCCAGTCAGCGCTGTACAAGCGCTGCACCCCCTGAAACAGCAGACGCCGATCGTCACCATTAATAGCCAGAATGCCTTTGTAACGCAGCAGATTATCGGAGAATTGCAGGAGCAGATTTTCCATTACATCGGAGACAGCCTGAAGCCCAACTGCCTTATCAAGGTATACAACAATCGACTGTACATTATTCTGCGTAGGGGCAATAAAGCGAAACATCGGTGTCTTCACGTCCAATTTGTCACTGAGCACAAAGCCGTCAATGTTAAACAGCACACTCAGATCGATATCGCCGTGTACCACAGGGTAGATCGGTGCACGCGCATTGATGCGCTGAAGACGCGGTAGCAGCGTGTCGTCTTCATTTGCCACGTCAGTTTTGGTTAGCAGTATGCGGTCGGCATAGCCAATCTGCGACTGCGCGATGGTAAACTGATCGAGCTGCTGTTGCGCATGCACCGCATCCACCAGCGTAATGATGCCGTCCAGCACAAAACGCTCGCAGATAACCTCATGGGAGAAGAAGGTCTGTGCCACTGGCCCAGGATCGGCCATACCGGTGCATTCAATGATGACATGATCAAAATCCAGCGTACCGTTATCCACGCCATCGATCAGATCGAGCAACGCATCCGCTAGCTCATTAGACTGCGTGCAGCAGATACAGCCATTGCTCAGGGTCGTAATCTGGCTGGTGCGTTCGCCGATCAGCGTATTATCAATCGGGACTTCGCCGAATTCGTTTTCAATCACGGCGATTTTATAGCCGTGGTCTGCATTCAGGATATGTCGTAATAAGGTGGTTTTTCCCGCGCCGAGAAAGCCAGTCAGGATGGTGACATACACGGGGGTAGCCACATCAGAGGATAAAGGTTGAGTCATAACAGATTCCAAGTCGTTAACAGCAGCGCATCCCGCCTTTGCCATCTCCGCCGTAACGCGCCTGCTGGCGTTCGCGGAAAAATTCTTCATACGTCATCACAGGTTTATCCGGGTGGTTGGTCTGCATATGCTGTACATAGGTGTCATAGTCTGGCATACCGACCAGCATACGCGCTGCCTGGCCCAAATATTTTCCTGCTTTTCCCAGATTGCCAAACATCATTACCTCCAGACCATCGCCTGCGATAGCGGCTAGATAAAAAATACCCTGTATAACGTTATACATTATACAGGGTATCTGTACCCGTCATCTTTCACATTCAGCCTTGCTAGCTGTCTCGCAAAATCTGACGGGCGCGTGTGACTTAGTGGCCGGAAGAGACTTTCACGCCACCTTCAGGAACCGGCACATACGGCGTTTCCTGATCGGTACGTTCAGCCACTTTACGCGCAGCCAGTGCCGCTTTGATACCGTACGCAATGATGCTGTACACCACGATCAGGAACAGAATGCTTAGACCAGCGTTGGTATAGTTGTTGGTCACGATATGGTTCATGTTCGCGATCTGCTGCGCACTCAGGTCAGCACTGCCTTCCGCAATTTTGCCTTTGAACATGTTTGCCATGTAAAAGAAGCCTTCTAACTGCGGGTTGTCGCTGAACAGTTTCAAACCCAGCGCCCAGGTCGTACAAATCAGCAACCAAATCGCCGGAAGCAACGTGACCCAGATGTACTGTGTACGCTTCATCTTAATCAGGATCACCGTACCCAGAATCAGCGCGACGGCAGCCAGCATCTGGTTAGAGATACCGAACAACGGCCACAGGCTTTTCACGCCGCCCAGAGGATCGACCACGCCTTGATACAGCAGGTATCCCCACAGACCGACGCAGCCCGCCGTACCGATCATACCGGCAATCAGCGAATCGGTTTTCTTCAGGAACGGAACGAAGTTGCCCAACAGATCCTGCAACATGAAGCGGCCAGCACGTGTGCCCGCATCCAGCGCGGTCAGAATGAACAGCGCCTCAAACAGGATACCGAAGTGATACCAGAAGCCCATGTCGGCACCAGGAATGATCTGGTGGAACACGTGTGCGATACCCACAGCCAGCGTTGGTGCACCACCTGCACGGTTCAGAACAGACGGTTCACCGATGTCTTTCGCCGTTTGCAGAATCTGCTCAGGAGAAATTACGAAGCCCCAAGAGCTGACAGTCGCCGCCGCGTGGGCGGAGACATCCTGCAACTGCGCCAGAATCATTGGCGCATCCGCCGTGCCCAGTCGGTGCAGATCCGGCATCGTAATACCCAGCGCCGCTGGCGGGGTGTTCATCGCGAAGTACAGGCCAGGTTCGATAATAGATGCCGCAACCAGCGCCATCACCGCCACGAACGATTCCATCAGCATCGCGCCATAGCCGATGAAACGCGCATCGGTTTCATTAGCCAGCAGTTTCGGTGTCGTACCAGACGCAATCAGCGCGTGGAAGCCAGATACCGCACCACAGGCAATAGTAATAAACAGGAATGGGAACAGCGTACCTTTCCAGACCGGGCCGGTACCATCCACAAACTGCGTTACCGCTGGCATTTTCAGATCCGGGTTCAGGATCACGATACCAATCGCCAGACCGACGATGACACCGATTTTCAGGAAGGTTGCCAGATAGTCACGCGGAGCCAGAATCAACCATACCGGCAGCAGCGCAGACACGAAAGCATAGCCAATCAGCGTATAGGTAATCGTTGTATCTTTGAAGGTCAGCGCCGGGCCCCAGTACGGGTCATGTGCAACCACGCCGCCGAACCAGATCGCCAAGACCAGCAGCACGATACCCATCACGGAGACTTCACCGACTTTACCCGGACGGATAAAGCGCATGTAAATGCCCATAAACAGCGCGATCGGCACCGTAGAACACACGGTAAAGACGCCCCACGGACTTTCTGCCAGTGCTTTCACCACAATCAGCGCCAGTACGGCAAGAATAATGATCATGATCAGGAAGCAGCCGAACAGCGCAATCGTACCCGGTACAGGACCCAGCTCTTTCTTAACGATTTCGCCCAGCGACGCGCCATTACGACGGGTTGAAATAAACAGAACCATGAAGTCCTGTACTGCACCCGCCAGCACTACCCCAGCCAGCAGCCATAAGGTGCCCGGCAAGTAGCCGACCTGCGCAGCCAGTACCGGCCCAACCAGCGGCCCCGCACCTGCGATTGCCGCAAAGTGGTGACCGAACAGAACGTTACGGTTCGTCGGCACATAGTTAAGACCATCGTTATTCACGACCGCAGGCGTTGCTCTGGTCGGGTCCAACTTCATGACTTTTTGTGCGATATACAGGCTGTAGTATCGGTAGGCCACGAGGTAAACGGCGACAGAAGCAACAATAATCCATAATGCACTGACATGCTCACCGCGACGTAGTGCGACTACGCCGAGGCAGGCAGCCCCAATGATTCCAAGAATCATCCAGGGGATGTGTTTAAGAATGGAACTGCTCTTCATAAGACATCCTTCAATTAAAAATTACAATCGTTTGATTTTGTTAGCTGTAGAAAAAGAAACCCTGGTAAGACGTTGCGCGATAACGCTGGCCATCGCGTGTTTTGGATAACGGAACATCGTGGCAGTACATTACGTCATCGCGTACGCGCGTGGGGCAGGTATTTGGGTAGGCGGCAGAATAGCGAGTTAAGCGGTTAGAATGGCGTAGTGAGTGGTGGGGATAAATGGGCCGGTATCGTATAAAAAAAGGGCCGCGCAGTCATGGCAGACAGGTACAACGATGCCGAGGCAAGGAATGGATCACCATCGCCGTTTAAATAGCTTAAATTATGTACCGTTTTGCAGAAGAATTGTAGAGAGAGAGAAAAACAGCGGTTTTCGCCACTAGCAAAGAGACAAAAACCGCCATGATTATTAGTTACTTATAAATAATTTCACCTTTCGGCGCATAGGCTTCCGCATCCAGCGGAGAGTGCTTCTCGATATATTGCTTCAGCACTTCAGCATCAACAAAGCCGGTATTCACATAGCCCGGCAGATTATCAAGGCGTGGGTAGCCATCGCCCCCCATCGCATTAAAGTTCAGCGTTGCCATGCGGTAAACTTTCTCTGCCTGCAACGGTTCACCTTTGATTTTCACATTCTGCACACCCTGCCCGTCCGCTGTCAGACTGACGTTGAGGAATTGTGCATAGGCACCGGAATCCACCTTTTTATTCGCCGCGACGGCCAGATATTTCTCGACGTCGCTACCTTTCATATCCACATAGACCAGCGTGTTGGCAAACGGCTGAACCTTAAGGACATCTTTATAGGTGATATCACCGGATTCAATCGAATCACGCACGCCACCGCCGCTCATAACAGCAAAATCAGCGCCAGCGCGCTCAAGCTGTGCCGACAGCAGCACGCGCGCCAGATTGGTCTGACGGAAACGCACCTGATTACGATCGCCTTCGAGTTTACCTTTCACACTGCCGATCTTAATGCCTAACTGCGCCTGCCCTTTTTCCTGGAACGGCGTCAGCACTTTCATGACGTCAGGATCCTGCGTGATTTCATGTGTATAGAAAACGCGTTCGGTCTTGCCGTCCTTTTCTACCTTTTTCTTCAGGTTGATCGGAATAAGCTGATAGTGCTCAAGTTTCAACTCGCCATTGCGGAATGTGAAATCAGCACGGCCGACATATTTCCCCCACTCATGCGCCTGAACAATCCAGGTTCCGTTCTGACGATCGGGAGCACAAGGTGTACCGGGCACATAATCCACCTGTTTTTTATTTTCCTGCGCCATACAGACCGGATCCTGCGAGTGGCCGCCGACAATCATATCCAGGTATCCAGCAGGTAGACTACGCGCCATTTCCACATCACCCGGTGCGTTGGAGCCGTGATGACCATCGTCATAGTGCCCCATGTGCGTCGCGGCAATAATCACATCCGGCTTTTCGCTTTTACGCAATTGTTCAACAACCTGCTTCGCTTCCGTCGAAGGATCACGAAACTCGATATCGGTAAAATACTCAGGATTACCTAATTTAGCCGTATCGTCCGTTGTCAGGCCGATAACCGCGATTTTCACACCTTGCTTGTCGAACAGGGCATAAGGCTTAAATAAGCGCTGATTGGTGCTTTTTTGGTAGATATTAGCCGATAACAGCGGGAATTTTGCCCATTTCTCCTGCTGACGCAGGACAGACAGCGGGTTATCGAATTCATGGTTGCCGAGCGCCATCGCATCATAGCCAACCATGTTCATACCACGAAAATCTGGCTCCGCATCCTGCAAATCGGACTCAGGCACGCCAGTATTAATATCGCCGCCGGAAAGCAGCAATACGCTGCCACCTTTACTCGCCACTTCCTGGCGAATCTGATCGACCAACGTTTTTTGCGCCGCCAGCCCATATTCGCCGTTGTCGTTATGCCAGAAGTGACCGTGGTGGTCATTCGTATGCAAAATGGTGATGTCGTATGTTTTATCTTTCTCCCAAGCCATTGACATAACAGGCGTTAGTGCCAGTGATACCGCCATCGCACATCCCAAAGCTTTAATTGAAAAGCGCATGATAAATCTCCGTTTATTTTAAAGACGCAGTGGAACCACTGAGAAATTCACCATACAAATTAACACAGCAAAATGAACAATGCGCGAAGCACATTCACGCAGTCCCTCAACTGTGTGCGATAACCGACAAAATCAGATGAGGTATAACAGCTGTAGCAATCGCTCGCTGACCCGACGCTGTCGTCGTGCCGTCATGAATTCTTGCTAATATAGATGTTTCACCAGAATGACCCAGTATCACACCGTTTATCGGCTATTTTCCGGCGTTTTACGCCGGTGGATAAAATTATTCCGCTGAATACACAAAAAAGCAGTAAGGCATTAGCACCAAGAACATCACGCCATAAGAATAATTACACATGTTTATCAATGCTCATCGTGAGAAACCATCCCGAAATCTGTGTTACACTAGTTTTAGCTGGATAAACTGATATTTTTCATAAAATACCACTTTTACCCAAGCAACATTTCGCTATATGCAATAGAATTTGTGTATACCCAGAATAATTGGCGTTGCAGCCAGACAGCAAACGAACGGATCCATACGCTTTTCGGTACATATATAAGAGTGATAAGGGTACGTAAGCGCCGCTAACCACGCTGTAGCTTCAAGGCAAGAAGGGTAAATCGCTCAATTACGTTTCACCTATGGCACAAGGAGTTGGGATGCATGCTGCAACACCGCTAATTTCTACTATCGCTGGAGGACTGGTTCTTGCCTTCCTCCTTGGCATTCTGGCAAATCGCCTACGAATCTCTCCCCTTGTTGGTTACCTTGCCGCAGGCGTACTTGTCGGTCCTTTTACCCCTGGCTTTGTCGCCGATACGTCACTGGCTTCAGAGCTGGCTGAACTTGGTGTCATCCTGCTGATGTTTGGCGTTGGCCTACATTTCTCGCTAAAAGACCTCATGGCGGTAAAGTCCATCGCCATTCCTGGCGCAATAGCCCAGATTGCCGTGGCGACGCTGCTTGGAATGGGGTTATCCGCCATGCTGGGCTGGAGCCTGGCGAGCGGCCTGGTTTTCGGCCTCTGCCTCTCCACCGCCAGTACCGTCGTTCTGCTGCGTGCACTGGAGGAACGACAGCTTATTGATAGCCAGCGCGGCCAAATCGCCATCGGCTGGCTGATTGTAGAAGATCTCGCGATGGTGCTGACGCTGGTTCTGCTGCCTGCTTTTGGCGACATGATCGGTGCTGAACATGCAGATACCAGCAAACTACTGGTTGATTTAGCCTGGACCATCGGTAAAGTCATCGCGTTTATCACACTGATGATTGTCGTCGGTCGCCGTCTGGTTCCGTGGGTGTTGGCAAAAAGCGCCAGCACTGGCTCACGCGAGCTTTTCACGCTGGCGGTGTTAGCCATGGCGTTGGGTATCGCCTTCGGTGCTGTGAAACTGTTTGATGTCTCCTTTGCACTGGGCGCATTCTTTGCTGGCGTCGTACTGAACGGATCAGAGCTTAGCCAACGTGCAGCGCACGATACGCTGCCGCTGCGCGATGCTTTCGCCGTATTGTTCTTCGTTTCTGTCGGTATGCTATTTGATCCGATGATCCTGCTGAATGACCCTATTTCCGTGCTGATCACACTGGCCATTATTGTGTTCGGCAAGTCAGCCGCCGCCTTCTTACTGGTTCGACTCTTTGGCCACTCAAAACGCACGGCATTAACGATTTCCGCCAGTCTGGCGCAAATCGGGGAGTTTGCCTTTATTTTGGCCGGGCTCGGTATTGTGTTGGGGCTGCTGTCAGAAGCTGGACGGAATCTGGTACTGGCCGGCGCCATCCTCTCCATCATGATAAACCCGCTGCTGTTTACGCTGCTTGAACGCTATCTGGCGAAGCATGAAACCATCGAAGAGCAGATCGTGGAAGAAGCCATTGAGGAAGAGAAGCAGATCCCTGTCGATATGTGCAACCATGCGCTTCTAGTCGGCTATGGTCGCGTGGGTAGCCTGATTGGCGCCAAACTGCATCAGGCTGGGATTCCTATCGTGGTCATTGAGAATTCGCGTACCCGCGTTGATGCCTTGCGTGAGCAGGGAATTAAAGCAGTATTGGGTAACGCGACCAAGCCTGAAATCATGGATATTGCACGTCTGGACTGCGCCCGTTGGCTGTTGCTGACGATTCCGAACGGCTACGAAGCAGGGGAAATCGTCGCGGCAGCCCGTGAGAAGCGCGCTGACCTGGAGATTATTGCCCGCGCGCACTATGACGATGAAGTCAGCTACATTACCGAGCACGGCGCCAACGAGGTGGTAATGGGTGAACGGGAAATCGCCAACAGCATGATCTCGCTGCTGAACCTGGATGATAGCACCCCAGCACCTCAGGCATGTCCTATCTAAGCAGCGATATGCAGAATACGAAAATGGCGGGCAAATCAGCCTGCCATTTTTTATGCTATGTCTTCAAACACCGCCAGAGAAAGGCAACCTTGCCCCTACTCGGCGTTATTCACTAACTGTTCCAGCAGATCGATATGCAGCGGATCGTCATTGAGCGCAGGAATATAGTGGAAAGCCTCTCCGCCTGCATGCAGGAAAATTTCACGGTTCTGTTCCTGAATTTCTTCCAACGTTTCCAGACAATCAGCCGCAAAACCGGGGCACATAATCTGAATATGTTTAACGCCCTGCGCGGGCAGCCCCTGCATGGTTTCATCTGTGTACGGCGTCAGCCAGGGTTCACGCCCAAAGCGAGACTGGAAGGTCATCATCACTTTCTCTGCCGGTAGCCCTAGTGCAGCAATCAGCGCCTCCGTCGTCGCCCGACAGCGTTGCGGATAGTCATCTCCTTCATTGGCATACCGCACGGGGATACCGTGGTAGGAAATCACTAACCTGTCTGGTTCACCGTGTTCAGCAAAAGACTGTTCGACACGGTGCTTCAGTGCCGCAATATAAGCAGGGTGCTCGGCGTAATCACGGATGAAACGAATCGCAGGCAGTTGACGATTATCACGCAACTGTGCCGCAAGCCCATCCCACACGGCTGCGGTGGTTGAGCAGGAATATTGCGGATACATCGGCAAGACCACCAGTTGCGTGACGCCCTGTGCCAGTAATTTGTCCAGCGCTGAACGCAGACTGGGTGAACCATAGCTCATACCCAACTCAACGGGCGTTTCCGGCATTCGCGTTGCCAGTGCCTGCTGCTGTCGACGGCTAATCACCAACAGCGGCGATCCACCTTCCATCCAGACCGACTGGTAGAGTTTCGCCACTCGCGGTGAACGCGTTGGCAGGATGATACCGCGCAACAGCGGCCACCACAGCAGACGCGGCGTATCCACCACGCGGCGGTCACTCAGAAACTCAGCCAGATAACGCCTAACTGCCTGTGGCGTCGGGGCATCGGGCGTCCCTAAGTTCACCATCAGTACGCCGTGTTTCTCTTGTTTCATCGCCGTCTTCCTTTTATGGAGAGCAGGCTTTCTTTCAGCCCGCAAGTGCGTAACATTAAATGTCTATTGTAGCGAAAAAAAGCTAAACAAATACGGGTAGATAGCAGGGGTAACGCCGATGCTATCAATAGAGGAAAATAAACCAACGAAGGTTTCAGAACGAAAAAATGCCAGACCGTCGTCTGGCATTTCTGTGACAAGGTGGGACTCGCAGAGAAAAATTAACCCAGAATGGTTTCCAGTTCTGCGCGAACTTCTTCCACTTTACGCGTGCCTTCTACTTTGAAATAGCGCGTATTGCCAGCATCGGCTTCTTTTTGGTAGTAAGAAACCAGTGGCGCCGTCTGCTGATGATATTCAACCAGACGCTTACGCACGGTATCTTCCTGATCGTCTTTACGAATAGTCAGATCGTCGCCAGTCACATCGTCTTTGCCTTCAACTTTAGGCGGATTGAATTTTACGTGATAAACACGACCGGACGCCGCATGGACGCGACGACCAACGATACGATCGATGATCAGTTCGTCAGGAACCGCGAATTCGATAACGTAATCCACATTGATGCCTGCGTCTTTCATGGCATCAGCCTGTGGAATGGTGCGTGGGAAGCCATCCAGCAGAAAACCGTTACGGCAATCGTCCTGGGCGATGCGCTCTTTAACCAGAGCAATGACCAGTTCATCAGTGACCAGTTTACCCGCGTCCATGATTTCTTTAGCCTGCTTGCCCAATTCAGTACCGGCTTTTACCGCTGCACGCAGCATATCACCCGTGGAAATCTGCGGAATACCGTATTTTTCCATGATGAATTGAGCCTGAGTACCTTTGCCTGCGCCCGGAGCGCCCAGCAGAATAATACGCATCGCGTAAATCCCCTTGCTATGTAATATTTATAAAATAAATTTGAAAAACGCTAAACCATACCATTCCAGACGCTTATGCTCAAGGAACGGGCACGCTTCAGCAACGCACAGGCAGATGAAAAAAAGCCTGATACCTAGAAATTCGGTTTGCCGTCTGCCCAATGTTGCCATTCAGTGTAGACGAAGAAAGGTTCAATAACGCAAGGAAGCGTAAAAGTCGGGGGAAAGACCCCGGTTAACACCGAGGTCTGGATGGTATCACTATCAGTCACTTAGCAGCTTATTCATACGACGAATGAATTGGTTTGGATCATCCAACGTACCGCGTTCAGCCAGCAGAGACTGATCCAGCAGCAGTTCGACCCATTCGCCAAACTCCGCCTCATCAGATACATCAGCCGCACGTTTAATTAACGCATGCTCTGGGTTCAGTTCAAAAATGTACTTCACTTCCGGTGCCTGTTGGCCCGCCGCGGCGAACAGTTTCGCCATCTGGGTGCTCATCTCGTCCGCATCCGTCACAACAATCGCTGGCGTATCGGTCAAACGATAGGTGAAACGCACGTCTTTGACGCGCTCGCCCAGAAGGGTTTTCACACGTTCAACAAACGGCTCCAACGCTTTTTGCGCTTCTTTCTGTTCCTCGTTTTCTTCGTCGGCCAGTTTATCCAGCGCCTCATCGGCCTTGCTGACAGACTGGAAGGATTTACCGTCGAATTCGGTCAGATAGCTCATCATCCATTCGTCAATGCGATCGGACAACAGCAGGACCTCGATACCTTTCTTACGGAACAGCTCCAGATGTGGGCTGCTCTTCGCCGCCGCATAGCTGTCTGCCGTGATGTAGTAGATCTTGTCCTGACCTTCCACCATCCGACTAACGTAATCTTCCAGCGATACCGTCTGCGCAGAGCTGTCAGATTGCGTGGTAGCAAAACGTAGCAATTTCGCAATCGCTTCACGGTTACTGCCGTCTTCAGCCGGACCTTCTTTCAGCACCAGACCAAACTGTTGCCAGAACGTCTGGTATTTTTCCGCGTCGTCTTTGGCCAGTTTATCCAGCATTTGCAGCACGCGTTTGGTCAGCGCATTACGCAGGTTTTGCGTCACACGACTGTCCTGTAAAATCTCTCGGGAAACGTTCAATGGCAGATCGTTAGAATCAATCAAGCCACGGACAAAACGCAGGTAGTTCGGCATGAACTGTTCGGCATCATCCATAATAAAGACGCGCTGGACGTACAATTTCAGGCCGTGTTTATGATCGCGATTCCACATATCCCACGGTGCACGGGCAGGGATGTAGAGCAGGCTGGTGTATTCTTGCTTACCTTCCACACGGTTGTGGCTCCAGCTCAGCGGATCGGTAAAGTCATGGGAGATGTGCTTATAAAATTCGTTATACTCATCATCGCTGACTTCAGATTTACTGCGCGTCCACAGGGCCTGCGCCTTGTTAATTTTTTCCCAGCTAACGGTAGACTCGCCGCCTTCTTCTTCGCTTTCCGTCCGGGATTCAATTTCTACCGGCAGCGCAATATGGTCAGAATATTTGCTGATGACGGAACGCACACGCCAGTCATCCAGAAACTCGTCTTCACCTTCACGCAGATGCAGAGTGATTTCCGTTCCACGATCGTCTTTGGTGATGTCAGCGATGGTGTAATCGCCTTCCCCGGCAGACTCCCAGTACACACCCTGATCGGCATTCGCGCCCGCAGCACGCGTACGCACGGTCACCTTATCCGCCACGATGAAGGCAGAGTAGAAGCCCACACCGAACTGGCCAATCAGTTGGCTATCTTTAACCTGATCGGAACCCATCGATTCCAGAAAAGCCTTGGTGCCGGATTTCGCAATCGTACCAAGATTATCAATCACTTCGTCACGGCTCATGCCGATGCCGTTGTCAGAAATCGTCAGCGTACGTTTTTCTTTATCCGTAGACACCCGCACGCACAGGTCGCCATCGCCTGCATACAGTTCCGGTGCAGACAATGCACGGAAACGTAATTTGTCTGCCGCATCGGAGGCATTGGAAATCAATTCACGCAGAAAAATTTCCTTATTGGAATAGAGCGAATGGATCATCAAATGCAGGAGTTGCTTAACTTCGGACTGGAACCCGCGAGTTTCTTGGCCTTTCATACTCATTGTTGCTTACCTCAATCCTAATATTATTCAGGCTGATTAAACTGACGATAAGTAGCAAGTGGGGATAAACCAGGTTGATTTCAAGGGGTAAATTTCAGCGGAAAAAGAAAACGGTGCAGTGAGAGTAGAAAGCAAGGCTGCGGCTGCCAGATAATGACGCTGGCAACCGACAGATTAAAACCGGAAAGGCTGGCGCCCGGCGAGTGAATGGGACAGCGTTGTACCGTCGACCATTTCCAGCTCGCCGCCAACGGGAACACCGTGGGCAATACGGCTGGCCATCACACCATGTTGTGCACACAGTTCAGCGATATAGTTCGCCGTGGCATCGCCTTCAACCGTCGGGTTGGTTGCCAGAATCACTTCGCTGATCGACTCTACTTGCAGACGCTCTTCCAGCCGTCCCAAACCGATATCGTCCGGGCCAATGCCATCAAGCGGCGACAAATGTCCCATCAGTACAAAGTAACGGCCAGCAAACTGCCCCGTCTGTTCGATAGCCTGAATATCAGCCGGGCTTTCCACCACGCAAATCTGACCGTTTTGCTGGCGTCGCGGATTAGAACAAATCGCACACACGTCCTGCTCGGTGAATGTCCGGCAATCGCTACAGTGGCCGATTTCGGACATTGCCCGCGTCAACGCCTGCGCCAAACGCATACCGCCACTACGGTTACGTTGCAGGAGTTGAAACGCCATGCGCTGCGCCGACTTGGGCCCAACGCCCGGCAGGCAACGCAGCGCTTCCATCAGTGATTCAAGAAGCGGACTGGTCTGCATCAGAACGGCATCTTGAAGCCCGGCGGCAGTTGCATACCGCTGGAAACAGACGCCATTTTCTCTTTTTGCGTTTCAGCAATACGACGAGCTGCATCGTTGAACGCCGCAGCGATCAGGTCTTCCAGCATCTCTTTGTCGTCTTCCATCAGGCTGGGGTCGATTTCTACGCGGCGGCAGTTATGCGCACCGTTGATCGTGATTTTCACCAGACCCGCACCCGATTCGCCCGTGACTTCCAGATTTGCCACTTCTTCCTGCATCTGCTGCATTTTTTCCTGCATCTGCTGGGCTTGCTTCATCAGGTTGCCAATTCCACCTTTACCAAACATAGTTTTCTCTCTATCACGTCGGGCTGCGCACTCGCAGCGGTTAAATAGGGCGGATACTTTCTTCGTCCAGTTCCGCATCAAAGAAACGCCGCAGCGTTTGAATCGTTGTATCGGCCAGAATTGACTGACGCGCCTGCGCCAGCTTCTCTTCATATATAGCCTGACGCCACTCCAGCGGCGTCCGCACCGCCGGGTTATCGTCTTCCGTAATCAGTAATTCTACAGGATGTCCGTAGTGAGCCGTCAATGCGTCCGCCAGCGTCTTTTGCGCCGCAGGCGAATTCAGATGCCGCTGGGATGAACGCAGATGTAGATGAACCTTGCCTGCCTCTTCGCTCTCTTTAAACGCATTGAGTGCCAGCTGTTGTACCAGCTTTGGTAGCGTCAGGCGATGTATTTCCGCCGCCCAGGCATCCCGCTCCAGTGACTCTTCCGCCAGCCGTGCCGCCAGTTCCGGCGTCTTTTCATGCTCTAATGCCGAACGCAGCGCTTTTGGCGTCGCCACGTCGACCTTTTCTTCATCAACTTTGTTTTGCGCCCGCCAACGATACGCTTCCGGCTTTTTAGGCTCGGAAGGAGAAGTTTTCGCGTTTTGCCGTTGAATGCTGCGCTCAGTCACCGAAGCTAATCGCTCCAGCGCTGAGGTTGCCGGCCGCGTGTTATCAGACGCTGCCGGTTCAGCCTTTTTTGGTGGCGTGCTCCCTTGTTTTCGTAGTAGCTGACTGCGCGCCTGTAGCAGTTGGGAAGTCGCATCAGGCAGTTCACTCTCATCATGCGGCTGCTTAGAAGCCGATGAAACAGACGGTTCCCCTAACGGTGGCGCATACGCGGATGCATCCATCGGTGGTTCGGGAGAATACGTGGATGCCCGCACGTCAGCCTGAGGTTCACTATTCTGCGGCGCTGGCGTATGAACCCTCGCCGATGTAGGGGCTGCGGGTTGAATAGAGGGCGCTCGATCCGCCTGAACAGGCGCAGCGCTGACTGACGCGACAGGTTCGGCGATAATCTGACTGGGATGAAACGCCAGCGCCCTCAGTAGCGTCATTTCAACGCCCATCCGACGATCAGGCGCAAAAGGCAGCTCTTTGCGGCCAATTAACATCGTCTGGTAATACAACTGCACGTCCGCTGGCGGCAGCGCACGCGCTAAATCTCGCATACGGGCTTCAACGGCAGCGTAATCATCACCCAACGCCGCAGGCAGCAGTTGAACCATCGCAATGCGGTGTAACAACGTCTGGGTTTCTACCAGCAGCGATTCCCAGTCCACACCCCGTGCCGCGACCTGATCTAACAGCGACATGACCTGTGCACCATCGCCTTTCGCCAGCGCCTCAATAAGTGCCAGCGGTTGCTCATCATCCAGCGTGCCCAGCATTTGGCTGACTGAGGCGGTCGTGACCTGCCCCTGCCCCATGGCAATGGCCTGATCGGTCAGGCTCAGCGCATCACGCAAGCTCCCATCGGCAGCACGCGCCAGAAGCTGCAACGCACGGGGTTCACTGGCGAGATTTTCTGCCTGTAACACCTGTTCCAGATGCGCACGAATCTGTTCGACATCCAGTGCTTTGAGGTGAAATTGCAGGCAGCGTGACAGAATGGTCACTGGCAACTTTTGCGGATCGGTGGTTGCCAGCAGGAATTTCACGTGCGGAGGCGGTTCTTCCAACGTTTTCAGCAGCGCATTAAAACTGTGACGCGATAGCATGTGTACTTCGTCAATCAGGTACACCTTGAATCGGCCGCGCGCGGGAGCATACTGTACGTTATCCAGCAGATCGCGTGTATCTTCGACTTTAGTACGAGACGCGGCGTCGATTTCGATCAAATCGACAAAACGGCCCTCTTCGATTTCGCGGCAGTTATCACACTGACCACACGGCGTTGCCGTCACGCCCTGTTCGCAATTCAGCCCTTTTGCCAGCAAACGGGCAATCGATGTCTTCCCGACGCCACGGGTGCCAGAAAACAAATAAGCGTGATGGATTCTGCCTAGGGAAAGGCCGTTAGCCAACGCGGTCAGGACATGTTCCTGACCGACAACATGGGTAAAGGTTTGGGGACGCCACTTACGGGCAAGAACCTGATAGCTCATCAATACCGCAACAGTCGAGTTATTGAGGCGATCATGCTAACACAGCCACGCCGCTATCGGCGAGACGGTTATGATTAATGTCCGGGGAAGTCAACCAGACTATAGCAGGTGACGCCCATTTCGGTCAGGCGTTGCTCGCCGCCCAGATCGAACAAATTAATGATAAACGCGGCATCGTTCACCGTACCGCCCAGACGATGAATCAATTTCACCGTCGCTTCGAGCGTACCGCCCGTTGCCAGCAGATCGTCGATCACCAGCACATTATCACCAGCAGAAATGGCATCGGCATGAATTTCCAGCGTATCTGAACCGTATTCCAGTTCATAGCTTTCACTGATGGTCGGACGCGGCAGTTTGCCCGGTTTACGCACGGGAACAAAACCCACGCCCAGCGCCAGAGCAACCGGGGCGCCAAACAGAAAACCACGTGCTTCCGTACCAACAACCTTCGTCACACCGCTGTTGCGATAACGGTTCGCCAGCATCTCAATACTGGCGGCATAGGCCACAGGGTCTTCCAGCAGGCTGGTGACATCACGGAACAGTATGCCCGGCTTCGGATAATCGGGGATGCTTTTGATACTGTTTTTAATTAATTCAGCCTGCTGCTGAACTGTTACGGTCATCATAGTTGTGCCTGATAAAACGTTCTGAACATACAAATGCCGGTCACCACAAGGCTTTCATCATCGTATGGCGTGATGAAGAGGCATTATGACGAAGAGGAAAATGGCGACCCGCGCACGAAAACGCTCAAATCTAGTCAAAGTGACGGATAAATGCAACTATCCGCACTCTGGGTGCGTATTTTTTGTATTCCCGTCACAGAGGCCGCCGCTTACGCTATCTTTTCGGATTCGCGCCCTGCGTTTGTTGTTCTGGATCAATCACGGGTAAACGAAGCATGAAGGTCAACAAAATAGCCAAAATGACCAATAGCAAAATCCTGACCCAAACCAGTTTGACCAGCCAGAGCGAAAGTGCGAACGTTAACAGAATCATGGTAACCGCCTTCCATTTTGCTCCCGGCGGCAGTGCACGATGTTGCTGCCAATGGCGCAAATAGCTGCCAAACCAGGAACGGTACAGTAGCCAGTCGTGGAAACGTGGGGACGAACGTGCAAAACACCAGGCGGCCAGTAACAGGAAAGGCGTGGTCGGTAATAAAGGCAACACGACACCCAACGTTGCCAGCACAACAGAAACCCATCCCACTATAATCAGCAACACGCGATACATATTCACCTTTATGCTTTATCCGCTACCAAATATGTTTTATTTACGGCATGTCTATCACACTTTATCACCACCTTGCCTGATGGATTAGTTAAGATATCCTCATGCAATGTATTAAGGCGATATTGGCTAACGATTATCGATACACCACGCGTCGGCTCGCTGAATCATTAGCCTTACTGTAAGGGAAACCAGTGAACACGCATCAATTGTTGCAGGTGCTTGAACAACAAATTACCACGCTGGCGAAAGAGCTAGAACCGTTGGCGGATAACGCCGTGCCGCAATCGCGTTTTGATCGCCAGCTTTTTAGCAGTTACGGCACACGATTACGGGATTACCGCGCCGAAGTTGAGCGAAATTTGCACGCAATAAAACAACTGGTCGCAGAGAAGCGTACCGAACGCGTGGCATTTCTGGCAGAAAAACTGGTCAGCCAGATAGCCGCACTACAGCGCGAACTGGCGACGCAGCCATTACGCAAGCAGGAGCAACAGTCAGCCTCGCTCCCAGAAGATGTGTATCACAAACTGTCAGAACATCAGGATTATGAACGCCGTTTGCTTTCTATGATTCAAGATAGAGAAAGTCTGCTCATTGCGCAGACGCTTTTCAGCGAGCAACAACGGTTACAAAAAGAACTGGCTGCGCTGGAAGGACGGCTATCACGCTGCCGTCAGGCGCTATCGCGACTGGAACGCCAGATCGAACGCCGAGAGCAAGGGCTATAGCGCGGCGGCTTCACCGAGGAAAAAGAGGAACGGGTCATGTCACTTGAAAACGCCCCCCCCCGAAATCAAGTTAGCGGTCGATTTGATTATGTTGCTGGAAGAAAACCAGATCGAACCACATATCGCACTGGCCGCTCTGGAGATTGTACGTAACGATTTTGAGAAAAAGCTCTCGCAAGCAGAAAGTGACGCAGCCTCCTCTATCAAAGGAAAATTGCTTAATGAATAAGAGGCGTTAGCGCTGTCGAGCGACGGCTTACTCAGCGGGGCTTGCGTAGCGCCGGGCTAAAATGCAGCATATCGATAAAGGCATCCACCAGCGCCGGAGCTTCCCGATCGAGATCGAAACTTTCCGGCATAAATAACCAGTTTTCCATCACGCCGGAAAAATAGGCACGCAGCGCAATTGCTGCACGCCGGGGATGAATGTCCGTCGGCAACATGCCCATACGAATGCACTTAATCAGATTTTCTTCAATATCGACGTAGCAGGAAAGATAAAGCTCTTTGCGTGCATTATACGATTGCAGCATTTCACCGACAAACTCGCATTTATGAAAAGCAATCTCCATAATAGAACGCCAGTGCGTGTCATTCACCGTTAAACGAAGCATATAAATCAATAATTCACGCATCACACGGAGTGGATTATCAGGGAATTTTGTCTGATACTCTATTTCAAACTCACTGATTTTCGATTCTGCCAGCGCCCAGATCTCATCAAATATTTCAGCTTTATTTTTAAAATGCCAATAAATAGCACCGCGAGTCACTTCAGCAGCAGTCGCAATGTCAGACAATGAAGTCGCAGACACACCATGCTCAGAGAACACTTTTAACGCAGTATCCAGTATCTGTTGTCGGGTTTCCTGAGCCTGTTTTTTAGTTTTTCGTACCATGATAGTTTGGTTTTTCGTGCCATGCAGCGGTATTTGAAGGAAAGTGAGATTTACATACATTCAAGTATGTATGTAACATAACACGAACATAAGACTATAGCAGCAATGGGTTTTTGAGCTTGTGATCCATTGGTCAATTTCAAATCGGACATTTGAGGTTTATCTATGAACAAAAACAGAAGGCTAACGCCTCTGGCGGCAGTTCTGATGCTTTCTGGCGGCTTAATGCTCGCAGGATGTGATGGCGGCAATAATCAGCAAGGCGGCGCACAGCAGCAGATGCCTGAAGTGGGTATTGTTACGTTAAAAACGGAAGCACTGAATATCATGACCGAGCTGCCGGGCCGTACAAGTGCTTACCGCATTGCTGAGGTTCGCCCACAGGTTGGCGGTATTATCCTCAAGCGCAACTTTGTTGAAGGATCTGACGTTAAAGCGGGGGCGTCACTGTACCAGATCGATCCTGCGACCTATCAGGCAAGCTACAACAGCGCGAAAGGGTCACTCGCTCAGGCACAGGCTCAGGCAGAAATTGCCCGTCTGACCGTTAACCGCTATAAACCGCTGCTGGGCACCAATTACGTCAGCAAGCAAGATTACGATCAGGCCGTTGCTACTTCCCGTCAGGCTGACGCTGCCGTTCAGGCTGCCAAAGCGGCAGTGGACACCGCACAAATCAATCTGGCTTACACCAAAGTTAATTCCCCCATCGAAGGCCGCGTGGGTAAATCCACAGTCACAGAAGGCGCATTGGTGTCAACTGGGCAAGCCACAGCATTAACAACCGTGCAACAGCTTGATCCGATCTATGTTGATGTCACGCAGTCCAGCAATGATTTCCTGCAACTGAAAAGAGAGCTGGAAAACGGCACGCTGAAACAACGTGAAGGCAAAGCAAATGTCCGTCTGCTTCTGGAAAACGGTACGGAATATGCCGAGGCAGGTACATTAGAATTCTCTGATGTTACGGTAGATGAAACCACTGGTTCCATCACGCTGCGTGCCATTTTCCCTAACCCACAGCACAACCTTCTTCCCGGTATGTTTGTACGCGCACGTCTCGATTCCGGCGTTAACCCAACAGCCTTATTAGTCCCTCAGCAAGGCGTCACCCGCGATCCGCGTGGCCAGGCTACCGCTATGGTGGTTGGGGAAGGTGATAAAGTCGAACCCCGTACGCTTACAACCAGTAAGGCAATTGGTGATAAATGGCTGGTTACCGAAGGCTTGAAAGCGGGCGATCGCGTTATCGTTACGGGTTTGCAAAAAATCAGACCAGGTGCGCAAGTGAAAGCTAAAGAAGTCGCTCAAGAAAATCAGCAGGCGCAGCAAGCGCCAGCAGAACCCGCGAAATCTTAAGACGTTCTAACAGGAGCCGGTATAATTCATGGCTAAGTTTTTTATAGATCGACCCATTTTTGCATGGGTACTCGCCATCATGGTGATGCTGACGGGGTTGCTGGCAATTGTTAAATTACCGATTGCCCAGTATCCGACGATCGCCCCCCCCGCAATTGACGTAACAGCAAAGTATCCAGGGGCTGATGCATCGACGCTGCAAGACTCCGTAACGCAGGTTATCGAACAGAATATGAACGGTATCGATAACCTGATGTATATGTCGTCCAGCAGTGACTCCTCAGGCACAGTTCAGATTACGCTAACCTTTGAAGCGGGTACGGATCCGGACATCGCGCAGGTTCAGGTGCAGAACAAACTGCAACTGGCTATGCCATTACTACCGCAGGAAGTACAGCAGCAAGGGGTTAACGTTCAGAAATCCAGTAGCAGCTTCCTCATGGTCGCCGCCTTCATCAGTGAAGACGGTAAAATGTCACAGGAAGATATCGCTGACTATGTGGCCGCTAACGTTAAAGACCCTATCAGCCGTACATCCGGCGTAGGTGACGCGCAGCTGTTTGGTGCCCAGTATGCAATGCGTATCTGGCTGGATCCGAACAAGCTGAACAACTATCAGTTAACCGCAGGTGATGTCACTGCGGCGATAAAAGTTCAAAACAACCAGATTGCGGCGGGACAACTAGGTGGCGCGCCTCCCGTTCCCGGTCAGCAGTTGAACGCTTCGATCATTGCTCAAACCCGACTGAATTCAGCAGAAGAGTTTTCTAAAATATTGCTGAAGGTTAATACTGATGGTTCTCAGGTCCGCCTTAAAGACGTTGCCCGCGTTGAGTTGGGTGCAGAAAGCTATGACACCATTGCACGCTTCAATGGTCAGCCCGCTGCAGGTATTGGTATCAAATTGGCAACGGGCGCGAATGCGCTGGATACGGCAACCGCAGTAAAAAATGCATTGACCAAAGCGGAAGAATTCTTCCCTGCTGGCCTGAAAGTCGTTTACCCCTACGACACAACGCCTTTCGTTAAGATCTCGATCAACGAAGTAGTGAAAACGCTGGTGGAAGCCATCGTACTGGTATTCCTAGTTATGTATCTGTTCTTGCAGAACTTCCGTGCCACGCTGATCCCAACTATCGCGGTGCCGGTCGTCTTGCTGGGGACATTTGCTATCCTCTCTGCGTTTGGTTATTCCATTAATACCTTGACGATGTTCGCGATGGTTCTCGCCATCGGGCTTCTGGTGGATGACGCCATCGTCGTTGTGGAAAACGTGGAACGTGTTATGGCGGAAGAGGGTCTGCCGCCTAAAGAAGCAACCAAACGTTCTATGGAGCAAATCCAGGGCGCGCTGGTTGGTATTGCTCTGGTACTGTCCGCGGTATTCGTCCCAATGGCGTTTACCGGTGGTTCCACAGGAGCAATCTACCGCCAGTTCTCCATCACCATCGTTTCTGCGATGGTGCTGTCGGTACTGGTCGCGTTGATTTTGACGCCAGCCCTTTGTGCAACCTTGCTCAAACCGATTGCCAAAGGCGATCACGGCGAGAAAACAGGCTTCTTCGGCTGGTTCAACAGGCTGTTTGAGAAAAGCACGCATCATTACACCGATAGCGTGGCAAACATCCTGCGCAGCACCGGTCGTTATCTGGTCATCTATCTGCTGATTGTTGTCGGTCTGGCCCTGCTGTTCTTGCGTTTACCGACCTCCTTCCTGCCAGACGAAGATCAGGGGGTTCTCCTGAACATCGTTCAGTTACCTTCAGGGGCAACGCAGCAAAATACCCAGAAAATCATGGACAGAATGACGCAATACTATCTCGAAAACGAGAAAGGTAACGTCAAGTCTGTATTTACCGTAACGGGCTTCGGGTTCTCGGGTCGTGGGCAGAACACCGGTCTGGCTTTCGCCAGCCTGAATGATTGGAGTGAACGAAGCGGCGCGGAGAATAAAGTTCAGGCCATTGCAGGCAGAGCTAACGCGGTCTTCAGTCAGTATAAAGAAGCTATCGTTATTGCCGCCAACGTTCCTGCGATTATCGAACTGGGTACCGCGACAGGTTTCGACTTCCAACTGATTGACCAGGCTAACCTTGGCCATGCAAAACTCACGGAAGCACGTAACCAACTGCTGGGCATGGCTGCACAACACCCTGATACACTGGTGCAAGTGCGTCCTAACGGGATGGAAGATACCCCGCAGTTCCGTCTCGATATCGATCAGGAAAAAGCACAGGCGCTTGGTGTATCGCTGTCAGATATCAGTTCAACGTTGGCAACAACGCTGGGCGGTTCCTATGTGAATGACTTTATCGATCGCGGCCGCGTGAAAAAAGTTTACGTTCAAGCTGATGCACCTTTCCGTATGCTGCCAGATGACATCAAAAACTGGTACATCCGCGGTAGTAACGGACAAATGGTGCCATTCTCAGCATTTACGCAGAGCCATTGGGAATATGGTTCACCGCGTCTGGAACGTTATAACGGCCAGCCATCCATGCAGATTCAGGGCGAAGCCGCTCCAGGTAAGAGTACCGGTGAAGCCATGGCGTTGATGGAGAACTTTGTTACCCAATTACCGCAAGGTATCGGCTACGAATGGACGGGTATGTCCTATCAGGAGCGATTATCAGGCAATCAGGCACCTGCAATCTATGCCATTTCATTGATTGTCGTGTTCCTGTGCCTGGCAGCGCTTTATGAGAGCTGGTCAATACCGTTCTCCGTCATGCTGGTTGTTCCATTGGGAATCATCGGTGCATTGATTGCGGCAAATATGACAGGTCTCGAAAACGACGTTTACTTTAAAGTAGGCCTGCTGACAACCATAGGGCTATCTGCGAAGAACGCCATATTGATCGTCGAATTTGCTAAGGATCTGATGGAAAAAGAAGGGAAAGGACTGGTTGAAGCAACGTTGGATGCCGTTCGTATGCGTTTGCGCCCAATCCTGATGACATCACTTGCCTTTATCCTCGGCGTAATGCCACTGGTAATCAGTAGTGGTGCAGGTTCCGGTGCACAAAATGCCGTTGGTACTGGCGTAATGGGCGGGATGATTACCGCAACCGTGTTCGCTATCTTCTTCGTTCCAGTGTTCTTTGTGGTTGTCCGCCGTCGCTTCGGCAAAAAAGTGGACGACACAACAGCGCACTAAAACCGAAATACCCCCCATCTCTATTCTAAAAGGCCGCTTAGCGGCCTTTTTTACGTCCCTGCCCTCTTCTCCCTTCAGGATTGTGCCAAACAGCGTGTCGCCCTGTTTGCCTCTTTATTATTCGTCTCTACAGTGAGTTAGCGAATGCTGCCACGCCACAGCAACATAATGGTTGATCCCAATGCCAAAAAAGTGCAACATAATTCATATGTTATAACATAACAAAAGAGGGATATATGAAAGCAGGTATTCATCCTGACTATCGCACGGTGGTATTTCATGATACCAGCGCGGATGTCTATTACAGGATTGGATCAACGATTAAAACCGATCGAACCATTGAACTAGAAGGTACTAGCTACCCTTATGTCACCATTGACGTTTCTTCGGCATCGCATCCCTATTACACCGGGAAGCAAAAAGAATATTCCAAAGAAGGTAGCACGGCGCGCTTCCAGCAGCGCTTTGGGAACTTCTTCAAGTAATCAGAGAGGGTTATTAAATGCAGGTGCTTAGTTCGCTGCGTTCAGCAAAAAATCGTCACAAAGATTGTATTGTGGTCCGCCGTCGCGGGAGAGTTTACGTTATATGCAAATCCAATCCGCGCTTTAAGGCCGTACAAGGCGGAAAAAAGAAAAAAGGTTAATCTTTCTCAACCCCATCCCGATACAGTCTGTGCTATGACGGTAACAAGGCTGTACGGGATGCGCGCATGAAAAAACTTCTGAAACAATAAGATAACCCGTACCAACATACCTTATCCTCTGAACAATGCCTTCGCATTCCTTCTCTCATTTCTCATATTTTCAGGTAGAAATAATTAAATAATCCGCAGCCGAGTTTCAAAATAAATAGCGGTGAAAACCTTACCTATTATCCGCGAATTTTACGAACGCTTTTGCTATAGTCGTATATAAAATGACGTAGCCGTAACCAACATAGCATAGCTATACTTAAGGTTAAGTCATGATAGGTTGGTATTTACGCCAACCCTATTTCACGACATAGTAGAGAGTAGGAGGTACAAACACCTCTGTTGTCTCATTCATCGCTGAACAAATCACAATGGCTCAATGCTCTGTTTGTCACAACATGAATACGAAACAGCGTTAACGTTTTATCTTGCAAGTTTCATCAGTCTACCTGTTTACGAGGTGTTAACCGCAGTAACACTAAATAACGGCTTAACGGAGGGATTGATATGGATGAGTACACACCAAAACATTATGATATTGCCCAACTCAGATTCTTATGTGAGAATCTGTGTGATGAAAGCATAGCAACGTTAGGCGATAGCAGTCACGGCTGGGTCAATGATCCAACATCTGCGATCAATCTCCAATTAAATGAACTTATTGAGCATATCGCTACGTTTATTCTCACATTTAAAATAAAATACCCTAACGAAAGTGAGCTTTCAGAGCAGGTTGAAAAGTATTTGGATGATACTTACGTCTTGTTTAGCAACTACGGTATTAATGATTCTGAACTGCGGCGCTGGCAGAAGTCCAAAGCAAAATTATTCGGAATGTTCTCAGGGGAGAACGTCTGTACGCCTGCTAAAACTTAAGCAATAATTTATTTATATTTTTTAACCACCAGGTACTGTTCGCATAGGCCATTATGAAAAAAATCGACTATTTGATGCGTTTGCGTAAATGCACCACCATTGACACTCTCGAACGCGTTATTGAAAAAAACAAGTATGAACTCTCCAATGATGAACTGGAGATGTTCTTTTCCGCTGCCGATCATCGTCTGGCAGAACTGACGATGAACAAACTCTACGACAAAGTTCCTACCGCAGTATGGCGATACGTCCGTTAATTCCTAACGAAACGCATACAAAAACTGCCATTAAATACACTGCGCCGATAATATTATCGGCCTTTGTTTTTATTATCTTTTTAACGTATTAATTGAGTAAGACTTGTAACAAATTGTATTTTTAATAATAAGTAAAAATAAATTCCACTTCATACCACTACACTTATTTACCCACCATTTATCATTTATAACAACCGCATCGATAACATCACTAATAGTATACCCAGTGATGAAAACAGAGAATGTAATAATTGGCGCAATTATTACTCACCAGATAAGGGTGCTCGGCATCCTTCCGAAAAACAAAGATCGGTAAAACTGAAAGTGATGGATCAGAGCTTATGTGTATCAGAGGGCAGACTTATGGCCGAAAATTGGCATATGACAAAATCATTGGGTTACAAACAGAAGATGAAGACCTAACTGGTGATAACACCGTAGCACAAGGATAGAAATGGTGGAGGCCCTGCCAGCTACATCCCGGCACACACGTCTCCTGCTGCGGCTGCTTCCTTCCGGACCTGACCGAATCCACAGGTTAGTGTTGCGGGAGAACCGACAGGGCCTCCATTGACGACTTTATAACAGTTCGCATTAGGGTAACGACAACGTGTCACAAAGTGGTGGGCATTATCGGCGATAGGATAGGCAATTGCAAGCTAGCGCAAACTAACCGTTGTTTTCTTACCCACCCCACTGTGCCACTATGGTAATCAATCGGTTTAGAAGCAGCAGGAACATCCGCTGATGTCAGAAGAAAATGATAATTTCCGCCAGCGCGTTTTTCAAATCGTTGCGGCGATTCCTTATGGAAAAATAGCGACTTATGGCGACATTGCCCAGCTTGCCGATTCGCCCAGAGCATCAAGGCAAGTCGGAGGGGTATTAAAACGTCTGCCGAAAGACAGCAAACTCCCCTGGCATCGGGTAATCAATCGTAAAGGCGAAATATCGCTGGTCGGTGGAGACTATATGCGCCAGAAATCAGCGCTGCAAGCGGAAGGAATTATTTTCAATCGTCAGGGAAAGATCGATCTTGTGAAATACCGCTGGCAATACGCGCCATAACGGCGCGTATGCAAGTTCATATTACCAGGTTGTCTACGGTACCACAGATGGCGAAGCAGGCTGACCTTGAACCATATGAGGGGTCTGATTCTCCGGGTTGGATATCATTGATCCCTGATTTTTAGTCGGTAAAGGTACAGAGGCGACAGGAACCAGCACCAAATCAGCGTTATTTACGCCGTTGCTAATAACCGGTAAGACGTTCTCCGTCACCATCACAATACGGTTATCGATTGCAATTGCAGCACTGAGTAAGATACGGGCGTTGGGCTGAATATCAGCCGGATTGTACGGTAGTTCGAATTGGAAAGGTGCCTGCTTTCCTTCTGTTCGCGTCACGCGCTGAGTAATAACTTTTGAAGGCGCATCTGCCAGCGATGCATCAGACACCGTAACGGTTAACACCGCGTTGTGAGGGAGCGCAATGCGCTGACGAATATTCACCGTACCGGTTACCGCTGGCATCGCAACTGCCGGGCGCTGAGAAGAAGCACTGGTGACAGGTGCGCCAGTTTGAGGAGAAACGCCATAATCACTCCTCTGTGCACATGCAACCAGAGTCATCGATAACGTGATACCGCCTAAGATATGCCATAATTTCATTCGGTCAGTCTCCTTATTATTGTCAGACTACCGGTATCGAAAACCGGCACTCATAAAGAGTATGATTCACCCAACATAATAATGATGGTGCAAAATTCTGATATTTTCCTGAAAGTCACATATTTATTGTTGTAAAAAGCCATAAATAAACACTTACACATTATAAAACAAACAGATATTTATCCATTGGGGCCGATACCATGAGTCAAACACTACAACACCTTCTCGACCTCCTGCATTTAGAGAAGCTCGAAGAAGGGCTATTTCGCGGACAAAGTGATGATTTGGGGTTGCGCCAGGTCTTTGGCGGGCAAGTCGTAGGTCAGGCCATGTCGGCCGCCAAACAGACCGTTCCCGTAGAGCGCAACATTCACTCTTTCCACAGCTACTTTTTACTACCCGGCGACAGCCAGAAACCGATTATTTATGACGTTGAAAACCTGCGCGATGGCAACAGTTTCAGCGCCAGACGCGTCAGCGCTATCCAGAATGGTCGCCCTATTTTTTATATGACAGCCTCTTTTCAAAGTCATGAAGAAGGGTTTGAACACCAGAATGTGATGCCAGAGATTCCACCGCCAGAGACGCTGAAATCCGAACAGGAAATCGTGCAAAACATGCAGCATCTCCTACCCCCCCGCTTTCGCGATAAATTTATTCAGGCCAGCCCGATTGAGATGCGCCCGGTTAAATTCCATAATCCCTTAAAAGGCGAAGTGGATGAGCCAGTACGACACGTCTGGTGCCGTGCCACCGGTCCATTGCCAGACGATAAGCGTATTCACCAATACCTGCTTGGCTATACATCTGACTGCAACTTCCTACTCACGGCTTTACAACCTCATGGCGTTGGTTTTTTGGAACCGGGTATGCAAGTCGCCACGATTGATCACTCAATGTGGTTCCATCGCGATTTCCGTTTGGATGACTGGCTGCTCTATACCGTAGAAAGTACGTCCGCATCCGGCGCTCGTGGTTTCGTTCGTGGGCAGTTCTACACCCGTGAAGGCGTGCTGGTTGCATCCAGCGTACAGGAAGGGGTGATGCGCCGCCGCCAGCCATAAGGATTACAGCAGCCTCATAACGTAAAACGGGCGTGGAGTTTTCTCCACACCCGTTTGCTGTATTTGAGCAAGCTCAATTATTGGTTGTAAGCACTCTCGCCATGGCTGTTGACATCCAGACCTTCGCGCTCTTGCTCTTCAGGTACACGCAGGCCGACAATCATATCCGCCACTTTGAAGGCGACGAATGCCACCACGCCAGACCATACCAGACAAACAACGACGCTGAACAACTGAACCCAAACCTGATGCGCCATCGTCACGCCTTCTGCATAGCCAGTACCACCCAGCGAAGCTGAAGAGAATACGCCAGTCAGGATACAGCCAACGATACCGCACACGCCGTGAACACCGAACACATCACATGGATCATCCACACGCAACCATCTTTTCAGTACGGTTACACCCCACAGACCTGCGACACCACCAGCCAGACCGATGATCAATGCGCCACCGACGCCAACCGTACCTGCCGCTGGTGTGATTGCCACCAGACCCGCGATACAACCAGAACATGCGCCCAGCAGAGAAGGTTTACCGCGCACCATCCACTCACCGCCAACCCATGCCAGAATCGCAGCGGCAGTAGCGACAACGGTGTTCAGGAAAGCCAGTGCGGCGATACCGTTCGCAGCACCCGCAGAACCCGCGTTAAAACCAAACCAGCCGATGTACAGGATCGCCGTACCGATAAACACCATCGGAAGGTTATGCGGTTTGAAGGCTTCTTTGCCAAAACCAGCACGCTTGCCCAGTAGGTAAGCACCAACCAACCCAGCGACCGCGGCGTTAATGTGAACCACCGTACCACCCGCAAAGTCCAGCGCGCCATCCGCAGCCAGATAACCGCCGCCCCATACCATGTGCGTCATCGGCAGATAGGAGAACGTCAGCCACAGCGCAACGAAAATCAGCACAGCAGAGAAACGGATACGCTCAGCAATCGCCCCGACAATCAGCGCGACGGTGATACAGGCAAAGGAAGCTTGATACGCCACGTGCACGAACTGATAGAAGGTGCCACTAATGGATTCAATTCCGATGCCTTTCAGCATAAACGTGCTGAAACCACCGAAGAAGGCGTTACCTTCGCTGAAGGCCAGGCTATATCCATAAACCACCCACAGGATACAAACCATCGCGAACGTTACGCTCACCTGTGTCATCATGGACAGAACGTTCTTGGAACGAATCAGGCCGCCATAAAACAGTGCGATGCCCGGTATAGTCATAAAGAGTACCAGCGCGGTACAAATCATAATAAAAGCGTTATCCGCTTTATCAATCGTCGGTGTCGCAGCCATTGCCCAGGACGGGAGTAATGCCGCCACACCGAGACCTAATGAAGAGAGTCGTTTTTTCATTTTCATCCATCCCTATTTACGTATCTACGCTAGGTGTTGTTAAAGTGCGGCTTCGTCAGTTTCACCCGTACGAATACGGATAACCCTTTGCAACTCGGCGACAAAAATTTTGCCATCACCAATTTTTCCGGTGTACGCAGCTTTGCTGATAACATCGATCACTTCGTCCAGTTGGTCGTCTGCAATTGCGATATCAATTTTTACCTTGGGTAAAAAGTTAACGCTGTATTCTGCGCCGCGGTATAGCTCCGCGTGCCCTTTCTGACGACCAAACCCTTTCACCTCAGTGACGGTGAGCCCTTGGATGCCGACAGAAGATAACGCTTCACGTACATCCTCCAGCTTGAATGGTTTTATCACCACAGTAACCAGTTTCATTTATCTTCCCCCTAGCCATTATGTTCAGGCTTTCGCCCGTCACTTGTTCGATTACGCGCTCTATGAAGTAGGTCTACGTCATGACTAAAGCAAAGGATGTGCCATAAATGATTTATCTGGCATAAATCAGGAAAGAGAACGCGTTTAAAGATGAGAAAGGACAAAAAGCAAACACAACGGGAAAGAAATGCAGGAGGGGTTGGGCAAGTTACGCACTATTTTGGTGCACTAAGTGTATTTTCAGTGCGGGGAAAGTAAAAACACGAATCACGATGCTTAATGATGGTGCGAAGCCACAAGCAGACTGTCAGTCTGCACCATTCAAGGCGGTGCAGACCATAGCATGACCGATAATCGAGTCAGACAGTACAAGGCTCGGTACTGGTAGCAGCAAGATCCTCTCCGGCCAACTGCAATTGATACATCTGATAATAGCGCCCTTGCTGTTGTAGCAGTTGCTCATGCGTTCCCCGCTCAACGGTTTGCCCATGATGGAGCACCATAATCGTGTCGGCCTCAACGATGGTAGAAAGCCGATGTGCAATAATAATTAAGGTTGTCTGTTCCCTGATGATACGCAACGCCTTTTGCACCGCTTGCTCCGTACCCGAGTCAATATTCGCGGTTGCCTCATCGAGAATCAGAATTTTCGGCGTTTGCACCAATACCCGCGCAATCGCCAATAGCTGTTTTTGTCCGGTAGACAGATTATTCCCCTGCTCGCCAATGCGCGTATACAATCCCTCAGGAAAAGCGCTAACCAGGTCAGCAAGCTGTACCACCTCCAATACACGCCAGACGGCCTCTTCGCTGATGTCCCGGCCCAGCGTCACATTCACAAACATAGACTCCGCCAGCACAACCGGGTCCTGCTGCACCATTGCCACATTTTGGCGCAGTACCGCATGAGAGAGCGTAGAGAGCGGCCGACCATCAAGCCGAATTTCGCCTTCATCCGGCGTGTAATACCCCATCAGCAAACTGGCCAGGGTGCTTTTGCCGCTGCCAGTATGCCCAACCAGCGCGACGAACCCGCGCTCTGGTATCGTCAGTGAAATATGCTGTAGTACGCGCTTTTCAGTGCCATACGAAAAAGAAACATCGTCAACATCGACACGTCCGGTAGCCAGCGGACGCTCATCATCGCCGTAGCCCTGTTTTGTACCATCCATTAGTTCAAAAATACGCTCACCGGCAACGACCGCCTGCTGCAACATAGACTGCTGGGTTGTCAGTTCAATCAGCGGTTCATTCAGACGGTCCAAGTAGTTTATAAACGCATACAAGACCCCGACGCCAACCGACCCCATCGAGCTGAAACCAAATTGGATCAACAAACCACACAGTACCATCGCGGCAAATAAGCTCAGCAGCGGCCGCAGTAGGAAACCTTCCAGACGCAACGCTTTCATGCGCGCGTCATAATGCTCAAGGCTAGCGACCCTCAGTTTCTTGCCAAAGCGAGCCTGCTGGCGAAACTGCTGAATGACGCCCATGCCATTAATCACTTCGTTGAAACCATCATTAATATCGGCCAGATAGCTTCGTACCTTGCGAACAATCGGCGTACTGAAACGATGGTACAGCACCATGACTACCGCAACCGCAGGAAAAATCATCAGCGCAATCAGCGCCATTTGCCAGCTCAGACTAAACATCGCCACCAGCATCGCGCCGACCAACGCCGCACTGCGTAATACCGTTGACACCACCATGACGTAAAGATCTTTAACCACCTCTGTGTCATTGGTGACGCGTGAAATCAGTTGCCCAATGGGTTGCGTATCGAATGTGCTCAGCGGCTGGCGCAAAGCCGCATCCATCACATCAATGCGCAACTGCTGGACGACACCGACCGCAACGCGGTTAAACAACAGCGTCTGAAAATAGTGCAGCAGCGCCGCCAGAACTTGCAGAAGGATGTAGGCCATCGCCAGACCCGCTGCAATCGCCAGCGGGAATTTCCCTTTAGCCACCAGATCATCAATAAAATAACTCACCAATATAGGGCCAGAGACTTCTGCGGCGGCGGCCACCCACAACATCAGGACACCTAACAGCAACGGTTTTCGCCAGGGAGAACCATAGGTCAGCAGGCGTTTCAGTGTTGACCAAAACTGTTGAGGGCTATTCATTTTTTCATTCCTTCCGCCAGCGGTACCTCATCCAGCGCCGCCTCCAGCTGTTGATAGTGGTACATATCCCGATACCAGCCAGGTTCTGCAGCCAGCGTTTGGTGTGTGCCGCGCTGCACCGTTTGTCCCTGTTGCAACACCACGATTTCATTCGCTTCAGTGAGGGCTGACAGGCGATGTGCGCTGATGATCAGCGTGCGCTTTTCACCCCATGTTTTGAGGTTCTGCAAAATCTGGTGCTCCGTTCGCCCATCCACCGCAGACAGCGCATCGTCCAGCACCAGAATTTCAGCATCCAGCAGTAGCGCACGGGCAATCGCGATCCGCTGTTTTTGGCCGCCAGATAACATCACACCACGTTCACCTACCTCAGTCTGGTAACCCTGAGGCAAACGCAGAATATCGTCATGAACGCTGGCAAGCCGCGCAGCCTGTTCAATCGCCTGTTGCGTCGCATCAGGTCGCCCCAGTGCGATGTTTCGCGCCACCGTGTCCGAAAACAAAAACGGCATCTGCCCGACAACGGCAAAACGGCTCCGCAGTTCATCCAGCCGAATCGCATTCAGTGGACGATCGTGGTAGCGAATCTCTCCCGCTTGGGTATCGAAATGACGCAAAATCAACGCTAGCAGCGTACTTTTCCCCGATCCCGTCGGTCCACATAACCCCAACATATTGCCCGGTGCCAGCGTAAACTGAATGTGCTGTAAGGCATCACGGGTATTGTCCGGATAGCGAAATGCGGAAATATTCACCGCCAATATGCCCCGCTCGGCAGGCAATGATTCCTCGCCGTCTTTCACCACGAGTTCTTCCGCAAGTAACTGGCGAATGCGGCTATATGCCGCGCTGCCGCGCTCAACAATATTAAGCATCCAGGCCAGCGCCAGCATCGGCCATATCATCAATCCAAGATACATAACAAAGCTGGTCAACAAGCCTAACGTCAGCGAACCGTTAATCACCATCCAACTACCGCCGCCAATCGCCAGCAAATTTGACAGACCGACAGCAATATAAATGGTGGGGCCGAAGCGGGCATCAACGCGGGCGACGTGCATGTTTTTGGCACCCGCATCCGCCGCAACCTGTGCAAAACGTGCAGATTGATAGTTTTCCAACCCAAAGGATTTAATCATGCGAATACTGGTCAAGCTTTCCTGCGCCTGCTCATTAAGCGAAGAAAACGCCGCCTGCGCAGATTTAAAACGGTTATGCAACTGCGTACCGTAGTGTTTGATGAAAATCGCCATGAATGGCATCGGAAGCAACGCCAGCAGAGTAAGTTCCCAACTGATCTGCGTACACATGACAACCAGCACTGCGCAGCCCATTACCATCGAATCGACCAGCGTCAGTACACCTTCTCCGGCGGCAAAAACCACGCGATCAACATCGTTAGTGGCACGCGCCATCAGATCACCGGTACGATGACGTCGGTAAAACGCCGGATGCTGGCGACTCAGTTGACGGTAAAAATCCTCTCGTAATTTAACCGCCAACTGGTATGAAGCACCAAACAGGAACACGCGCCACACGTAGCGCAGCAGATAGACCATGACGGCAATCAGCAACATCACGCCAATCCACGTCATCATTTCGGTCATCGACATACCATGTTGCGTCACGCCATCGACGATCACGCCAACCAATTTGGGGGGCAGTAATTGCAGAATGGCAATCACAATCAATAGCGCGACAGCGCTCAGATAGCGACGCCATTCACGACGAAAATACCAACTCAGTTGAGCAAACAGTCTCACGCGGTTCTCATTCCAATAGCCAGACGGGTCATGACAGACTCAGAAAAGTGATTATACAACAGACGGATATACACTAAATAATTCAAGTTTCAGGACAAAACGAGTTCGTTTTGAATAACGCGAAGCGTTAGCCCTTTAGGGCGATGCTCATTAATGAGCATCGTAACACGGCAAGGGAAGGAATCCCGAATCACTTACTCAAGTCAGTGATTCGGGTGACTAAACGCAGCCAACGCACAATGCAACTTGAATGGATGATGAATCACAGGGATAAGGGCAGAGCCGTGGTATGTTTGATTCTTTCCATAGCAAAGCTTGAGGTTACATCGACCAGTCCAGGAATACCATTCACCAGTCGCTTATAGAAATCATCATAGCTTTTCATATCAGCGACCTGTACCTGCATCAGGTAATCGTATTCGCCAGCCATACGATAAAAAGCCAACACCTCTGGCATGTCGGACACCACACGGATAAATGCCTGATACCAGTCGCGGTTGTGTTGCTGCGTCTTCAACAAGACAAATGCGGTTAACCCTAATCCCAGACGCTCATTATCCAACAACGCCACCCGCGCTCGGATAATGCCTTCATCTTCCAGACGCTTCAGGCGTTTCCAGCATGGCGTGGATGTCAGATTAACCGCATCGGCCAGCGTCTGTAGCGAAAGTGTGCAATCCTGTTGCAACATACTCAGCAGTGTACGGTCAATTTTATCCAACATAGTTTTTACCTAATTAGTTTTTACCTAATATAGTTTTACCCACTATAGCTCTGTTTGATAGAAAACGTCCCTTACCTTCCGCCATTAAGAGAGAAAAGCAATTTTGTTACCGTCAAAACCTCACTGAGAGCATCACTGGCAACATCAGCATAGGATGGCCTTCAGTGCACAGTACCTACTGTCACAGCATACTGTTTGAGATAACAGCTCACCATCCATTTCAATAGAAAAATAATCTCCCAAAAAACCAATAAAGGGTAAAAACACCTATTAAAATACCCATACAGAGATAAAAAGGTAATTTTTTTATCCCGAAAACTCGTTACTCTATTCACATCACTGTCTAATCGAGTTTCTATCATGACTAATGCCTGGGTTAAAAATGCCATCAGCGCCATCGAAGCAGATTTTCAGCGTTCGGCTGATACGCATCTTATCCGTTTGACCCTACCGGACTACCCCGGTATCTATTTTTACCTCAAAGATGAAAGCACACACCCCAGCGGCAGCCTGAAGCATCGTCTGGCGCGTTCTTTGTTTCTCTATGGGCTGTGCAACGGTTGGATTAAAGAAGGCACGCCGATTATCGAAGCGTCATCCGGCAGCACTGCTGTCTCTGAAGCCTATTTTGCCCGCCTGCTGGGCCTGCCGTTTATCGCCGTCATGCCCTCCTGCACGGCAAAAAGAAAAATCGAGCAAATCGCTTTCTATGGCGGACGCTGCCATTTTGTTGAACAGGCAGGGCAAATCTATGCGGCATCTGAACAGCTGGCAAAAGAGATGAACGGCCATTATATGGATCAGTTCACCTACGCAGAACGCGCCACCGACTGGCGCGGCAACAACAATATTGCCGACAGCATTTATCGCCAAATGTCTCGTGAACCCTACCCTGTCCCTGACTATATTGTGATGAGCGCAGGAACTGGCGGCACGTCAGCCACGCTCGGGCGCTACATTCGCTATCAGGGGCTGGATACGCAACTGGTCGTCGTCGATCCAGAAAATTCTGTCTTCTACGACTGTTATCAGCAGCGGGATCATTCCATCACGGGCCCGTGCGGTAGCCGAATAGAAGGTATCGGTCGCCCACGTGCCGAACCCTCTTTTATTCCTGACGTCATTGATAGCATGATCAAAGTGCCGGACGCCGCCAGCATCGCGACGCTGTACTGGCTGGAAAGCGTGTTAGGCCGTAAGGCAGGCGCCTCTACTGGCACCAACGTCTGGGGTATGCTGCAACTGGCCAAAGAACTGGTGAGCCGTGGTCAAAAAGGTGCAATTGTGACCCTGTTGTGCGACAGCGGTGAACGCTATCTGGATACCTACTACAACAGCAGTTGGGTAGAAAAGAATATCGGCGACATTCGTCCTTACTTCAATGCACTGAACAGCACAGAGATATCCTCTCTCATGCACGAACCTAGCCTGGCGTAAGATGGCCTTCTTCAGCACGTATCCACAGCGCTGAAGAAGGGCTATTTTTCAGGTAACATGTTTTTCAGATAAGATTGCTTTCCAGATAACATTGTTTTCCAGATAACGTCGCATTAAGGTGAATGAAGAATGAAGCGTGCTGTGGTCGTTTTTAGCGGTGGACAAGATTCCACAACCTGCCTAATTCAGGCTTTGCAACATTATGATGACGTCCACTGCATCACCTTCGATTATGGGCAACGTCACCGTGCAGAAATTGATATCGCTCAGGAACTCAGCCTGAAGCTAGGCGCAACGGCGCATAAGGTTCTGGACGTGGGCTTACTGAATGCACTCGCCACCAGCAGCCTGACGCGCGACAGCATCCCGGTTCCTGATTACGATGCGAATGCACAAGGCATCCCCAATACCTTCGTTCCGGGAAGAAATATTCTTTTCCTGACACTCGCCTCAATCTACGCCTATCAGGTTGGTGCCGAGTCAGTCATTACCGGCGTGTGTGAGACCGACTTTTCCGGCTACCCTGATTGCCGCGACGAATTCGTTAAGGCGCTAAATCAGGCCATCGTTTTAGGCATTGCCCGCGACATTCGTTTTGAAACCCCGCTAATGTGGCTCAATAAAGCGGAAACCTGGGCGCTGGCGGATTACTACCAACAACTCGATACTGTGCGTTATCACACGCTAACCTGCTATAACGGCATCAAGGGTGATGGGTGTGGCCAATGTGCCGCCTGCCGTTTACGCGCAAACGGGCTCGCACAATATCAAAACGATTCTACGGCTGTCATGGCATCACTAAAGCAGAAAGCAGGATTACGCTGATACTTCACGTCCCTCCAAAGACGGCACACAAAAAGCAACAGGCCACACACTACAGCATGGCCTGCTGCTTCATGTTAACGGCGAATCTCGTTTAGGTGTTCCAGCAGTTCCCCCTCCAGCGGCAGTGCTTTTTGCGTCAATAAATCGATGCAGACAAACGTCAGCGTGGCATCAGCTACGTCGCTTTCATCAGACACTCGGGTTATTTTTTGGCTGATAACCCCACTTTTTGTATTTATCTGTAGTAATTCGCTATCAATACGCAGTACATCACCGAGCACGGCAGGCTTGCGATAGTTGATATTGATATTCACCACAACGAAAGCAATCTTGTTGCTATGCATCCAGCCAAAAGCAGGCAACGTCTCCAGCCATTGCCAACGCGCCTCTTCCAGAAACTCGAGATAACGCGCGTTATTAACGTGCTGATAAACATCAATGTGATAACCACGAACGGTAATGAACGTCTGCATAGCGGTAATACTCCTGTGACAAAACCGACAACGGGTATGACCTGAAAATTAGCCTAGCAGAGGTTAGCAGCTCAGAGAAAGTGTTCGACTGAGCTGCGACTGATATCACAGTTTTAAAGACATCACGGATTTAAAAAATCACAGCTTTAAACGAGAGAGATTGCGCTCAACCAGTGCCGCCCCCATTCCAGGCACCTCTGTTAATTGATCTATCTGGGTAAAAGGACCATTTTGCTCGCGGTAGTTAACTATCGCTTCCGCTTTTTTCAGACCGACGCCGTTCATGATGTCGGCCAGCTCAGCAGCGCTTGCCGCATTGATGCTCACCTTATCCTCGTCGCTATCAGGAAGCGTTGCTTTTTCCGCTTTCTGATCTGCTGGTGCAGACTTTACTGCCGCCGCCGTACTGTCAGCCGCTTTAGATGACGCCTGACTCAGTAATGGCAACCCAGATAAACTCATCCCAATGATAAAGCACAGTGCTTTTATTCCTGATTTTTTCATGCTGTTTCCTCCATGTGTGTGACAGCACGGCTACCTTGCCGCAGAGTAGTCAACACCGCAAACAGCAGAATTTAAATGTGGAAAAGGCCGCGAAAGCGGCCTTTGGTTGTTACAACGATTTGCAAATTTTTGCGGAGCTTATTGCTGTTCCTGCGCCGCATTGCCCATCTTGATTTTCGCTTCATTACGCAAGCTGGACAGCAGGGAATCAAACAGCGCGCCCAGAGAACCTTGCTGAACCTGACTGGCAAACTGTTTTTTCTGCTCATCGTTTAGCTGATGTGGCGTCACACTATCCAGCGCGACCAGCACGACGTTGCCAGCCTGATCCTGAGTAATCGCATAAGACGGCTTATCTTTCTGTGGATGTGGCATAGCAAAAATAGCCTCAGCCGTTGCATCACCCTGAGAGAGTGAAGACATCGTTTTTGTTTCACTAAAGCTCAACCCAGCGGCTTTCAACGCGTCGTCTTTACCTTGTTTCAATTCAGCCAGAATTTTTTCAGCGTCGATACGAGCCTGCTGTTCAGCCTTCTGACGTTTCAACGTCTCTACGATCTCGGTACGAACCTGATCCAGAGGACGAGTGCTTTCAGGCTTGTGCTCAGTGATGCGCAGGACGAAAGCGCGGTCACCGTCAACGTTAATCACATCGGAGTTGTTGCCCGCAGCACCGTTTGCCCCCAGCAGCGCACCGCTAAAGATAGCCTGCGTTACCGGCTGAAAATTCAGTGCGGCAGGAACCTTCTCACGCGTAAACCAGTCGGTCTGCGTGGCTTTCACACCAGCCACTTCTTCTGCTGAAGCCAGAGACTCGTTGTCATTGCTGGCCGCTTCGCTGACTTTTTGCTGTAGCGCATAGTAACCATCCTGCGCTTTCTCGTGCTTCACTTTCTCAGCAATTTCGGCCCGCACTTCGCTCAGCGGTTTGATCTGCTGCGGCTGAACATCATCCAGACGCACAATCAGATAGCCAACAGAGGATTTAATCGCTCCGGAAACCTGACCTTTCTCCGTCAGTTTTGCCTGCTTCAGCTCATCAATCATGCTGTTTTCGTCCATCCATCCAAGATCGCCACCGTTACGGCGCGAGATGATGTCCGTTGATTTTTCTTTCGCCAGCGTAGCGAAATCACCACCTTGCTTCAGCGCATCCAGAACAGACGTTGCATCAGCCTCATTCTTCACCTGAATGACGCTGAATTTTTTGCGCTCAGGTTGGGAGTAGTCGTTTTTGTTCTGTTCGTAGAAATCGTTGATGGCCGCATCGTCTACTTTCACGCCGTCCATGATGCTTGCGGCATCCAGCGCGATATAGCTGACTTTGAATTCTTCCGGCGCGATGAAATTGCCTTTGTTTTGATCGTAATAGCTCTGGACTTCATCGTCAGCTACGGTCTGGGCTTTCGCCTTCGCAGCAATATCAATGCTCGCCACACGGACAACGCGATCTTGCGCAGCCAGTTTCACCAGATTATCAATCTCCTGCGGCAGCAGGAACGATGTATTGCCAAAACCGCGGATCAGCTGTTGTGACGTCAGTTGCTTACGCAGCATCTGAGCATACATATCCGGTGTTACGCCAAGGCGACGAACCTGATCCAGGTACTTTTCATTATCAAAACGGTTGTTTGTCTGAAACGCGGGAACGTCAAAGATCGCCTGTTTGATTTGCTCATCACTGATGTTCAGCCCCAGCTTGTTGGCATACTGATCTAGCAAGGTTTCATCAATGAGTTGGGAGAGTGCCTGCCTACGCAATTGCTGCATGTAACCGTCATTGCTCGCCAGAAGAGAGAAATTCTCACCCAAGGTTTCCTGCTGACGACTGCGTTCGTTCTGCACCGCCTGCTCAAGCTGAGCGCGGGTAATTTCCTGCCCGTTCACCTTTGCAGCGTAATCTCCTGAACCACCAATAAGATAATCACCAACGCCAGTTAGAACAAATGATGCGATGATCAAAGCAAGAATAATTTTGAGCACGACGTTATTTGCGGCCGTACGTAAATTGTCCATCATAATGTGACAACACTCCGCTGTAGAATGGATAAAACTCCCTGCGCTGGCCGAAGCCATGCATCCTTGCGATTGCTATAGCCCATACAAGGCTAGGGCGCACTTAAGCTTATTGCCCGCCACGTTCTGCCATGTGTCGGGTATGTAAAATCCTAGATAAATAAAAGGCACATCATAAAATGATGCGCCTCGTATCTTACCCTACCAATATCATTGCGTCAGGTATTGTTTGGCACCCCAAGTGGTTATCAGCCAAACCTGTGACGTAATAATCAGTTAACGGCGTCTTTCAGCGTCTTACCAGCACGGAATCCTGGTACTTTTGCTGCAGGGATACTGATTTCCTTACCCGTTTGCGGGTTACGGCCGGTACGAGCAGCACGTTCACGCACTGAGAAAGTACCAAAACCAACCAAAGCAACATCATCCCCTTCTTTCAGGGAATCGGTAACGGAACCAATAATTGCATCTAACACACGCCCTGCTGCCGCTTTGGAAATATCAGCATCTGCGGCAATTTTGTCGATCAATTGTGACTTGTTCACTCTGTCATCCCCTCTGGAATTCTCTTATCGCGCTTCAATGTCCCAAGACGCGACACGTAACTTATTATCAATACTGTCATGCTTAGCCAGTTACAGCTAAAACTAACAGTGCTCTAACTTAGCGGTACAAAAAAAAGCTGGCAAGCACGATTTCACTCACCAGCCCTGATTTTCTCAAGGGTTTTTGCGACAGGTCACTATTTTGCCTTGGCTTTGGGCTTTGCTTTAGGAGCAGAGACCACTTGCATGCCAGAAGGCGAATTCTGCAACGCTAACGCCAACACTTCCTCGATACGTTTCACCGGGTGGATTTCCAGATCCGCAATCACGTTCTGTGGGATATCCTCCAGATCGCGTTTGTTGTCATCGGGAATCAATACCGTCTTGATTCCACCACGGTGTGCGGCCAGCAGTTTCTCTTTCAGACCGCCGATCGGCAGTACCAAGCCACGCAGGGTAATTTCACCCGTCATCGCCACATCGGCGCGCACTGGATTCCCGGTCAAACAAGAAACCAGCGCGGTACACATTGCGATACCCGCACTTGGCCCATCTTTCGGCGTCGCACCTTCAGGAACGTGAACGTGGATATCACGCTTCTCGTAAAAATCAGCATTGATGCCTAATTTTTCCGCACGGGCACGAACTACGGTGAGCGCAGCCTGAATCGACTCCTGCATCACTTCACCTAACGAACCAGTATAGGTCAGTTTCCCCTTGCCAGGCACACAGGCGGTTTCGATCGTCAGCAGATCACCGCCAACTTCCGTCCAGGCCAGACCGGTTACCTGCCCTACGCGATTTTCATCGTCCGCGCGGCCATAGTCAAAGCGCTGAACTCCAAGGAAATCTTTCAGGTTATCGCCCGAAACCTGAATATGATTAGTGGATTTATCCATCAACAGCGTTTTGACTGCCTTACGGCACAGTTTAGAGATTTCACGCTCAAGACTACGCACGCCAGCTTCACGCGTATAATAACGGATAATGCCAACAATCGCGCTGTCTTCTACCGACAGCTCACCATTTTTCAGCGCATTACGTTCGATCTGTTTCGGCAGCAGGTGCTGTTTGGCGATGTTCAGTTTTTCATCTTCGGTATAGCCGGAAAGACGAATGACTTCCATGCGATCAAGCAACGGCGCCGGAATGTTCATGGAGTTAGACGTCGCCACAAACATCACATCAGACAGATCGTAGTCAACTTCCAGATAGTGATCGTTAAACGCCACGTTCTGCTCAGGATCGAGCACTTCCAGCAGGGCAGAGGCCGGATCGCCACGCATATCGGAAGACATCTTGTCGATCTCATCCAGCAGGAACAGCGGGTTTTTCACGCCGACCTTCGCCATTTTCTGGATCAGTTTGCCCGGCATTGAACCGATATAGGTGCGGCGGTGTCCGCGGATTTCCGCTTCATCACGCACGCCACCCAGCGCCATACGCACATATTGACGTCCGGTCGCTTTGGCGATGGACTGACCTAGCGAGGTTTTCCCAACGCCAGGAGGCCCTACCAGACACAGAATCGGCCCTCTGATCTTGCTAACACGACTCTGTACTGCGAGGTATTCGAGGATGCGTTCTTTCACACGATCCAGACCATAATGGTCGGTATCCAGCATTTCCTGCGCTTTCAGCAAGTCTTTCTTCACTTTACTGCGTGCATTCCACGGTACCTGTACCATCCAGTCGATATAACTGCGCACCACCGTCGCTTCCGCCGACATCGGCGACATCATTTTCAGCTTTTGTAGTTCAGCTTCGGCTTTCTCACGCGCGTCTTTCGGCATTTTTGCCGCGTCAATCTTACGTTTTAACGCTTCGTGTTCATCCGGCGCGTCGTCCATCTCACCCAGCTCTTTCTGAATAGCTTTCATTTGCTCATTCAGATAGTACTCACGCTGGCTTTTCTCCATTTGCTTCTTAACGCGACCACGGATCCGTTTTTCTACCTGCAGCAGATCGATTTCGGATTCCATCATCGCCATCAGGTACTCTAAACGTTCAGTAATATCGAACATTTCAAGTACAGACTGTTTATCAGCCAATTTCAGCGGCATGTGCGCGGCAATGGTATCGGCTAAACGCGCAGCATCATCAATGCTGTTCAGGGACGTCAGCACTTCCGGCGGGATCTTTTTGTTCAGCTTGATGTATCCCTCAAACTGATTGACTGCCGTGCGCATGAGCACTTCCTGCTCGCGCTCATCAATCGCCGGAGAGTCAAGATATTCAGCTTTTGCAGCGAAATGCTCGCCGCTGTCAGAAAGCGTCGTAATACGAGCACGCTGCAACCCCTCAACCAGCACTTTTACCGTACCGTCAGGCAGTTTCAGCATTTGAAGAATTGAGGCTACCGTCCCTACCGAGAAAAGATCGTTAATACTTGGCTCATCCGTTGAAGCTTCTTTCTGTGCCACCAGCATGATCTTCTTATCATGATCCATTGCGGCTTCAAGGCACCGAATCGATTTCTCCCGACCAACAAACAACGGAATGACCATGTGCGGATAAACCACCACATCGCGCAATGGCAATACGGGGATTTCTATGCGTTCGGAACGCTCAGGGTTCATAGAGCTCTCTCTTAGTTTCGTTTCCGCCAGGTTATGGGAATCTCGTGAAACGCGGTTTTCACGGGTTTCATCAAATAGGTATTTGAGTATATGGGGATAAATATCTCACATTCAACGACCAGCATGCGTGTAAAAAACAAATGGGGGATAAAATCCCCCATTTTTATTTTGTGACACGGCTTAATTGATTACTTATTCGCCGGAAGCCTGCTGAGTTTCATGCTTACCATAGATCAGCAATGGCTCGGATTGACCTGCAATAACGGATTCGTCAATAACGACTTTGTCCACGCTTTCCAGCGATGGCAGGTCATACATAGTATCCAGCAGAGCGGCTTCAACGATAGAACGCAGGCCACGCGCACCGGTTTTACGTGCCATCGCTTTCTTGGCAATCGCCGTCAACGCTTCATCACGGAATTCCAGCTCAACGCCTTCCAGATTGAACAGCGCCTGATACTGTTTGGTCAGCGCATTCTTCGGCTCGCGCAGAATCTGAATCAGCGCCTCTTCGCTCAGCTCTCTCAGCGTAGCAACGACTGGCAGACGGCCAATAAACTCAGGAATCAAACCGAATTTAATCAAATCACCCGGTTCAACCTTGCCTAACAGTTCACCTTCTGTCGCTTTATCTGAAGTACCTTTAACCGTTGCGTTAAAGCCAATGCCACGTCCCGTATCGGTACGCTGCTCGATCACTTTGTCCAGACCCGCGAACGCACCGCCGCAGATAAAGAGGATCTTGGAGGTATCAACCTGCAAGAACTCCTGCTGTGGATGTTTACGACCACCCTGAGGCGGAACCGCAGCAATCGTCCCTTCGATAAGCTTCAGCAATGCCTGCTGCACGCCTTCACCAGAAACATCGCGAGTGATCGACGGATTGTCTGACTTACGAGAAATCTTGTCGATTTCATCGATGTAGACAATGCCACGCTGCGCTTTCTGCACATCGTAATCACACTTCTGCAGCAGCTTCTGAATGATGTTTTCAACGTCTTCACCGACGTAGCCCGCTTCAGTCAGCGTGGTCGCATCCGCCATAGTGAATGGCACATCCAGGAAGCGCGCCAGCGTTTCAGCCAGCAGCGTTTTACCGCTCCCCGTAGGACCGATCAGCAGGATGTTACTTTTACCCAATTCGATCCCGTTGCTGCTGTCACCATTACGCAAACGTTTATAGTGGTTATATACCGCAACGGCCAATACCTTCTTGGCCTGCTCTTGCCCGATGACGTAATCGTCAAGGTGGCGGCGAATTTCGTGTGGCGTCGGCAACGCACTGCGCTCACGGTGGGGCGCCACTTCCTTAATTTCTTCGCGAATAATGTCGTTACACAAATCAACACATTCATCGCAGATATACACCGACGGCCCGGCAATCAGCTTACGCACTTCATGCTGGCTCTTGCCGCAAAAAGAGCAGTACAGTAACTTTCCTGAACCGTCTTTGCGCTTATCTGTCATGAGTTAAACCTCTTTTTCGTCTTTTGCCCGCAGGCCAACCACAGCGATACCGCTACAACGAACGCCGATACTTATAGCCAATACGCGTAAAATAACCTCGCACAACAGACTATCGGTCGAACACTGATTTTAGCTACACCAGACCACGACTATGGCGAATGATTACCCGCGGTTAGTGAATACGGAGTCTACCAAACCGTAGTCTACTGCCTCACTGGCAGAGAGGAAACGATCGCGCTCGGTGTCTCTCTCTATCGCTTCAAGAGGCTGCCCCGTATGTTTCGCCATCAGCTCATTCATCTTGGCTTTCACTTTCAGTATTTCCTTGGCATGGATTTCAATATCCGTAGCCTGCCCCTGGAAACCACCCAACGGCTGGTGAATCATAACGCGCGAGTTAGGCAGGCAAATACGTTTGTCTTTAGCACCCGCAGCCAACAGGAACGCGCCCATTGAGCAAGCCTGTCCCATACAGATCGTACTGACATCCGGCTTGATAAACTGCATGGTGTCGTAAATGGACATACCGGCAGTAATGACGCCACCTGGAGAGTTAATGTACAGATAAATGTCTTTTTCTGGGTTTTCAGCTTCCAGAAACAGCATCTGTGCCACAACCAGATTCGCCATGTGATCTTCAACCTGACCAGTCAGGAAGATTATCCGTTCTTTTAGCAGACGGGAATAGATATCGTAAGAACGTTCCCCACGTGAGGTCTGTTCAACCACCATCGGCACTAACGCCATATGAGGTGCTTGTCTTTCTTGTTCGCCACTGTATGACATTCACGTCTCCTAGATAAAATGCGTCCGGTACTCTTGTTACGTTGTTCAAGCATTGCGTTCAATTCTACTAGAGATAGGGGGGGATGACTACGGCACCCTATCCCTACACGGCTGAACAACCTATCCGGCCGAGAATTCTTACCTGCTGTGCCTACTTTTCCTCTCCAGTGAGTGGGGGCACGCGCATTGAATTTCAAGCTTACACTATCAATCGCTCTCTATTAAAGAGCCAATTATTTTATTATTAACACGTTATCGGTAAGGCAAACCTGTGGTTTAACTCCTTGCCTGACCTCATAAAATCTTTGCCTCGTTTAATAATAGTGCAATTTCAGGCGGCCATTCCTCGTCTATACGACAGGCACTGTGGGGGTAAAATACCAGAGATAATGCACGATCAAAACGGTAACCATCTGGCAGCAGGATTGAGCTAGTCCATAAGCAAAAAGCCCGCGCCATAAGGCACGGGCTTTTGATAGGGAAAGCTCCCTGCTACGCAATAAACAATGTTTATGCTGTAGCGGTTTGATTCATCAGTTCGTTGAAGCTTACTGATTTCTCAACGACTTTCGCTTTAGCAAGCACAGTTTCTACCGCTTGCTCTTCCAGCGCGACATTACGCATGTTGTTCAGCAGCTCTTTGTTTTTGCTGTAGAACTCGATAACTTCCTGCGGATCTTCGTAAGCAGAAGCCATCTCTTCGATCAGTGCGTTAACGCGTGCTTCGTCAGCTTTCAGCTCATTGCTGCTGATGACTTCACCCAGCAACAGACCGATAACAACGCGGCGTTTAGCTTGCTCTTCGAACAGCTCTCGCGGTAATTCCAGCGCTTGCTTCTCGTTGCCGCCAAAACGCTGTGCAGCCTGACGACGCAGAACATCGATTTCACCATCGATCAGTGCCGCTGGCACGTCGATTTCATTTGCGTTGATCAGTCCGTCCAGAACCTGAGTTTTCACACGGTTACGCACCGCACCTTTCAGTTCACGTTCCATATTTTTACGGACTTCAGCACGCAGACCTTCCTGAGAACCATCCGCCACGCCGAAACGTTTGATGAATTCTTCAGTCAACTCAGGCAGTTCACGCTCTTCAACTTTCTTCAGGACGATAGCGAACTGAGCCGCTTTTCCTTTCAGGTTTTCAGCGTGGTAGTCTTCAGGGAAGTTCACATCGATAGTGAATTCTTCGCCAGCTTTGTTCCCAACAACGCCATCTTCAAAACCTGGGATCATGCGATTCTGGCCCATTGCCAGAACGAAATCGGAAGCTTTGCCGCCTTCGAAAACTTCACCGTCGATAGAGCCAGTGAAATCGATAGTGACACGATCTTCCGCTGCCGCAGCGCGGTCAGTTTCTTTCCAGGTCGCCTGTTGCTTACGCAGCGTTTCCAGCATGGTATCAACGTCAGCGTCAGTCACTTCAACAACCGGTTTTTCAACTTCGATTGCATCCAGACCTTTTAATTCAACTTCCGGGTACACTTCAAACTCAACAGAGTAAGTGAAGTCGCCGCCTACAGCGTATTCGCCAGGGATGTAGTTAGGCGCGCCAACCGGATTAATTTTTTCTTTGATGATAGCGTCAACAAAGTTGCGCTGCATCAGGTCACCCAGTACGTCCTGACGCACAGAGGCACCATAACGCTGAGCAACAACATTCATCGGCACTTTGCCTTTACGAAAACCGTCAATACGTACTTTTTTGGCCGCGTTGACCAGCTCGCTCTTCACCGCACTCTCAATGATGTCAGCCGCAACGGTAATCGTTACGCGACGTCCCAGACCTTGAGTGGTTTCAACTGAAACTTGCATCTTGTTACCTCAAAAAATCACAGTGATCGGTCAACCCCAAAACTATTCTCGCGACGAAAAATCTCACGACAGCAAGGCTGATTCAGCACTGGCACCAAGGCGCACAGACTTAAATAAACCTCGCAGAACCGGGAAATTGCCAACCCCGTTCCCTGTAGTCAGAAGCGTCCCGAATACATTCAGGAAAAATAGACGCGGCATTATAGCGGTATAGAGAGGATGAGTCGAGAACGGCGGGTGGACTATTACAGCAACAGATTCACACTTTTGGTCAGTAACCCGCCCCGATATATCAGGAACGGGCCATATTAATGACTAAGAGAGGATGCCTGCACCACCACAAGGTGGTGAAGAAGATACGGCATTTTGCAAACTGGCCCACTCTTTTGTCGAATACGTATGTAACGCTAACGCATGAACCGAACCTGCAAGCTCTTCTGCCAGTACGGCATAGACTGCGCGGTGCCGCCCAATCACGCGTTCCCCCGTGAATTTATCGCTGACCAGCACAACTTTAAAATGGCTTTCCGCTCCCGCAGGCACGTTGTGACGATAGCTTTCATCGATCACCTCTAAATGAACAGGCTCAAAACCCACTCGCAGCTTTTCTTCTATCGTTTCACGCATCATACGGCTACCCTTTCGGCTTGGGGAAAATGTGATATCAACGCGACATTGCTGCCACTCAACTGCAACTTACCGATGCCCGAATCATTATAACCTTAGCGTTTTTTCAACCTGTTATGCGTAAAGACGGCCTGACAAAGAAGAAAAATATTCGCAACGCATTGATATATCATCGGCGGTCTTGATGTGATAAAAACGGTTTTTTCAGGCCAATGGCACGAAAAAGATGAATTTCAGAACAATTTACCTGCTATCGGCTCTTTTTCCTGCCTGTGGCGATGATATGATATCAACAATATTTGTCGGCTCACCACACTAATCATTACTGAGAAAATACGAATGTTAAAAAAATTATTTTTCCCTCTTCTGGCCGTAATCTTGCTTGCAGGATGTGCAGCAAAAAGTAACACGCTGAACATCACGCCTAAAATTAGCCTACCTTCCCAGGATCCGACCCTGATGGGCGTAACAATTAGTATTAATGGTGCGGATCAGCGCGCCGATCAGGCTCTGGCAAAAGTGAATCGCGACGGCCAACTGATTACGCTGACACCTTCCCGCGATCTGCGTTTCCTGTTGCAAGAAGCGCTGGAAAAACAAATGACCGCGCGTGGTTATATGATCGGCACAGGCGGTCCGGTAGCGTTGCAGATCGTGGTTAACCACCTTTATGCCGACGTTTCAGAAGGCAACCTGCGCTACAACATCACGACCAAAGCCGATATCTCCATCATTTCTCAGGCGGCAAACGGCAACAAGCAGGTGAAAAACTACCGTTCAACCTATAACGTTCAGGGTGCTTTCACCGCCAGCAACGACAAAATTACCGATGCGGTTAACACCGTGTTAGGTGATGTCATCAATGACATGGCACAAGACACCAGCGTAAGCAGCTTTATCAAAGAAAACGCCCGTTAATTTCTATACGCCGCTTCCCTTGCTTCTGAACGCTTTCGGAGCAAGGGAAAGGATTCTTCATGTTTAGTCGCATCATTGCTTTATTCAGCCAACGTAATTCGCTTTTTATGCTGTTGCTTGGCTTTGCTTCCGGTTTACCACTGGCATTGACATCCGGCACATTGCAAGCGTGGATGACCGTCGAGAATGTCGATCTGAAAACCATCGGTTTTTTCTCTTTAGTGGGTCAAGCCTACGTATTCAAGTTCCTGTGGTCCCCTCTCATGGATCGCTATACCCCGCCGTTTCTTGGCAGACGCCGGGGCTGGCTGATTCTCAGTCAACTCCTGCTCATTGCCGCCATTATTGGCATGGGGTTTATGCATCCGGCACGCGATCTCTGGTGGCTGGCAGCGCTGGCCGTAATGGTCGCGTTCTGTTCGGCTTCTCAGGATATTGTTTTTGATGCTTATAAGACGGATTTACTCCCGCCGGAAGAACGCGGCACGGGCGCGGCAACCTCAGTCTTAGGCTACCGACTGGCCATGCTGATTTCTGGCGGGCTGGCGCTGTGGATGGCGGATCGCTATCTTGGCTGGCAGGCAACGTATTGGCTCATGGCAGGGCTAATGCTGATCGGGGTGTTCGCCACCTTGTTAGCACCGGAACCACTAAATAGCCAACCGGCGCCGCGCACCATGGAGCAAGCCATTGTTGCCCCTCTACGCGATTTCTTCGAACGCAACAACGCCTGGCTTATTCTGCTGCTTATTGTTTTATACAAGCTCGGTGACGCCTTTGCGATCAGCCTGACGACCACCTTCCTGATACGCGGCGTTGGTTTCAATGCTGGTGATGTCGGGCTGGTTAATAAGACGCTTGGACTGGTCGCCACCATTGTGGGGGCGATTTACGGTGGATTATTGATGCAGCGGCTCTCGTTGTTCAGAGCGCTGATGCTGTTTGGTATCCTTCAGGCCGTGTCCAACGCGGGATACTGGCTGTTGGCTATCACCGCCAAAAGTTTGTTCACTATGGCTACCGCGGTTTTCCTGGAAAATCTCTGTGGTGGGATGGGAACAGCGGCATTCGTCGCGCTCTTGATGACGCTGTGTAATAAATCATTCTCAGCTACACAGTTTGCCCTGCTTTCCGCCCTTGCGGCTGTCGGACGAGTGTACGTTGGCCCAATCGCTGGCTGGTTTGTCGAATCCTACGGCTGGGCATGGTTCTATCTGTTCTCGATTTTGGCCGCCTTACCGGGCCTGGTAATCCTGATGATTTGCCGCGAGACGCTGGAATTCACCCAGAAAACCGACACCTTTCAGTTGCGTACACACTTCCAGAATTATTACAGGAAGGCCTTACGTGTACTGGGTTCAGGGGTGATATTGCTGACGCTGTGGCTCATGCTGCTCATTAGCAATGCAATGGAATGGTCTTCATTGCCCCAACTGGCAGAATACCTGCTCGCCGCAGGCTGTACACTTGCTCTGCTGGGCATTTTCTTCGGTAGTTTGTTGGATTATCTGTCGCTTGGGCGCGCATCAAAACCATCAAAATACTGACGGTTTTCGTTCAGGTAGCAGATGAATGCTGCCTGAACTTATTACATTTTTCCTTTATTTAATTATTTTTCCCATAATTATCTTGCTAGCGAGAATTTTATTTCCTCGTAAAATCTTGCAAAATTCATTTCATTCGTTATCAAAAACGCGAATTGAACAAAAATTTTCACCGAACCGGAAATAGAAAATAAGCGCTAGCGCGGGTTGTAATTTCTTATTATCCATCCATACTCTTATCGGAGTAGCCACTTAATTTGCTGTTTTTAAAAATTATTTTTATTTTTGGCTATTCTTGTGACATTAAGGGCAAAAACCAGCAACAACCGGCTGACATAACCTTAATCATGTTTACAGTGCAGTAACCTTCCCGTAAAATGCCCGCTCGCGTGAAATGACAATAGAGCCCTTGTTATTGAGGTCGCTAGATGAGACTCAGGAAATACAATAAGATTTTTGGGATGCTGTCTTTATCTGCAGCCACTGCTCTGCTGAGCGGTTGCGATATGGCACTGATGAACCCCAAAGGAGAGATCGGGTTAGAGCAAAGATCGCTAATACTGACTGCCATCGGGCTGATGTTGATCGTTGTGATTCCCGTTATCGTTATGACGATAGCTTTTGCCTGGAAGTTTCGTGCTTCCAATGAAAAGGCAAAATATACCCCGAACTGGTCACACTCCAATAAGATAGAAGCAGTAGTTTGGACTGTGCCAATTATCATTATCATCATTCTTGGCACAATTACCTGGAAGACGACCCACTCGCTTGATCCCTACAAACCATTGGAATCAGACGTCAAACCTATCAATGTCGAAGTTGTTTCGCTCGACTGGAAATGGCTGTTTGTTTACCCGGATCTGGGCATTGCGACGGTTAACGAACTGGCTTTCCCTGCCAACGTACCGGTTGCATTCAAGATCACATCCGACTCCGTGATGAACTCCTTCTTCATTCCTCGTCTTGGTGGACAGATTTACGCCATGGCCGGTATGCAGACGAAGCTCCACTTGATCGCTAACGAACCGGGCAAATATGACGGTATCTCTGGCGGCTACAGTGGTAAAGGCTTCTCTGGCATGAAGTTCACCGCGATTGCCACGCCGACTCAACAAGAGTTCGACCAGTGGGTTGCGAACGTTCGTGCGTCCTCCAAGACACTGAATACCATGGATGAATTCAACACATTGGCTAAGCCAAGTGAATTCCATCCTGTCGAATACTTCTCCAGTGTCCAGCCGGATTTGTTCAATAATATTATTCGCAAATTCATAGGCAACGACATGAACATGCAACATCATGGTGAAGGCATGAAGTCTGACGAAAACATGCAACACGGTGAGGGTATGAACATGGGTGAGCATAGCTCGCACAAAGGAGCCGAGGGATAATACGATGTTCGGAAAACTTACACTTGATGCGGTTCCGTATCACGAACCCATCATTATGGTCACCGTGGCGGCGATCATCGTCGGCGGCCTTGCGCTGCTGGCGGCAATAACCTATTTAGGTAAGTGGAAATGGCTGTGGGCCGAATGGTTCACCTCCGTCGACCACAAGAAAATCGGTATCATGTATATCATCGTCGGTCTGGTGATGATGCTTCGTGGTTTTGCCGATGCCATCATGATGCGCGGCCAACAGGTGCTGGCTTCTGCCGGGCAAGAAGGCTTTCTAAACCCTCATCACTACGATCAGATTTTCACCGCGCACGGTGTCATCATGATCTTCTTCGTGGCGACGCCGTTTGTTGTTGGGCTGATGAACCTTGCAGTTCCCTTGCAGATCGGTGCGCGTGACGTTGCTTTCCCATTCCTGAACTCCCTCAGCTTCTGGCTGTTTGTGGTTGGTGTTATTTTGATCAACCTCTCTCTCGGGATCGGTGAGTTCGCTCAAACGGGTTGGGTGGCATATCCACCGCTTTCAGGTAAGGAGTACAGTCCCGGCGTCGGGGTCGATTACTGGATATGGAGTCTACAGATATCCGGTGTAGGTACCACGCTGACGGGTGTTAACTTCTTCGCCACCATTCTGAAGATGCGTGCGCCTGGCATGACGCTGATGAAAATGCCAGTATTTACCTGGACGGCACTGTGTACCAACGTGTTGATCATCGCCGCATTCCCAATATTGACCGTTACCATTGCGCTGCTGACGCTTGACCGTTACCTCGGCACCCATTTCTTTACCAATGATATGGGTGGCAACATGATGATGTACATCAACCTGATTTGGGCGTGGGGTCATCCTGAGGTGTACATTCTGGTGCTGCCAGTCTTCGGTATTTACTCTGAAGTCGTTGCCACCTTCTGTAAGAAACGTCTGTTCGGCTACACCTCACTGGTGTGGGCAACCATTGCAATTACGGTTCTGTCGTTCATTGTTTGGCTGCACCACTTCTTTACCATGGGGTCCGGCGCGAACGTTAACGCCTTCTTTGGCATAGCCACTATGATTATTTCAATCCCGACAGGGGTTAAAATCTTCAACTGGCTGTTCACCATGTATCAAGGCCGTATTCAGTCCCATTCTGCGATGCTGTGGACCACTGGCTTCATCATCACCTTCACCATCGGTGGTATGACCGGGGTTCTGCTAGCAGTACCGGGCGCGAACTTTGTCCTGCACAACAGCCTATTCCTGATTGCTCACTTCCATAACGTGATCATCGGCGGCGTGGTGTTCGGTTGCTTCGCGGGTATTACTTACTGGTTCCCGAAAGCCTTTGGCTTCACCCTGAACGAAACCTGGGGTAAGCGCGCGTTCTGGTTCTGGATTATCGGTTTCTTCGTTGCCTTCATGCCGCTGTACGTCCTCGGCTTCATGGGGATGACACGTCGTCTGAGCCAGCAAATTAACCCTGAATTCCACGCCTTGTTGGTTGTGGCGTCCATCGGTGCGGTATTAATCGGTATCGGTGTGCTGTGTCAGGTTATGCAGTTCTACGTCAGTATCCGTGATCGTCACCAGAACCGCGATTTGACGGGCGACCCATGGGGTGGACGCACGCTTGAGTGGGCAACATCTTCTCCTGCACCATTCTATAACTTCGCTATTGTTCCGCACATCAACGAGCGTGACGCGTTCTGGGAAGCGAAAGAGAAAGGTGAAGCTTACAAGCGCCCTGCCAGCTATGAAGAGATTCACATGCCGAAGAACACCGGTGCCGGTGTGATTATCTCCGCATTCGCCCTGGTATTCGGTTTTGCCATGATCTGGCATATCTGGTGGCTGGCCATCGTCGGCTTTGCTGGCATGATTGTGACCTGGATTGTGCATAGCTTTAATCAAGACGTGGATTACTACGTGCCGGTTAAAGAAATTGAGCAAATTGAGAATCAGAATTTTGATCAACTCAGTAAGGCAGGCGTGAAACATGTCAACTGAAACTCTGACTAACCACAATACTGCCCATGCCGAGCATGGGCACCACGACACAGGCGCTACCAAGGTATTCGGCTTCTGGGTCTACCTGATGAGCGACCTGATCATTTTCGGGTCACTGTTCGCAACGTACGCGGTGCTGGTTAACGGCACTGCAGGTGGCCCAAGCGGGAAGGACCTTTTCGATCTGTCCTTTGTGCTGGTGGAAACCTTCGCTCTGCTTTTCAGTAGTATTACCTACGGCATGGCGATGATCGCCATGAACAAGGGTAACAAGTCTCAGGTTAACGCCTGGCTGGCTGTGACCTTCCTGTTTGGTCTGGTGTTTATCATGATGGAAATCTATGAATTCCATCACCTGATTGCTGAAGGCTACGGCCCGGATCGTAGCGCGTTCCTGTCTGCCTTCTTCGCACTGGTCGGCACTCACGGGATTCACGTAACAGGCGGTCTGATCTGGTTGATCATCATGATGATTCAGGTGTCCAAACGTGGCCTGACTGCAACCAACAAGACACGTCTGATGTGTCTGAGCCTGTTCTGGCACTTCCTCGACGTGGTATGGATCTGTGTCTTCACCGTTGTTTATCTGCTGGGGGCGATGTAATGAGTCATTCAACAACCGATCATTCAGGTGCCAGCCACGGTAGCGTGAAGTCATACGTGATAGGTTTTGTACTGTCAGTCATTTTGACCGTCATTCCTTTCAGTATGGTGATGAGCGGTACTGCGTCGCATAGCGCCATTCTCTTCACGGTGGTGGGATGTGCAGTAGTTCAAATTCTGGTGCATCTGGTGTACTTCCTGCACCTTAATACGTCCTCAGAAGAGCGCTGGAACGTGGTGGCTCTTGTGTTTGCCGTCCTGATTATCGCCATTGTCGTCGTGGGCTCCATCTGGATTATGATGAGCGCACACCACAATATGATGATCCAGTAACCGAGCCGTAAAAGATGATTAAGCAATACCTGCAAGTTACTAAACCAGGAATTATTTTCGGAAATCTGATTTCCGTTATCGGTGGATTTCTCCTTGCGGCCCAGGGCCGCATTGATTATCCCCTGTTTCTCGCCACCCTTGTGGGAGTGTCGTTAGTCGTTGCATCTGGCTGCGTGTTTAACAACGTCATTGACCGCGACATCGACAAGAAGATGGAGAGAACCAAAAATCGGGTTCTGGTAAAGGGACTGATTTCGCTGAAGGTAACGCTGGTTTACGCATCGCTGTTAGGTATTGCGGGTTTTGCTCTGCTGTACATCGCGGCTAACCCGCTGGCCATGTGGCTGGCGGTGATGGGCTTCGTCGTGTATGTCGGCGTGTATAGCCTGTATATGAAGCGGCATTCTGTTTATGGCACACTCATTGGCAGCCTGTCTGGCGCTGCGCCACCGGTTATCGGTTACTGTGCCGTCAGCAATCAGTTCGATGCTGGTGCGTTGATTCTGCTGCTGATCTTTAGCCTATGGCAAATGCCGCATTCATACGCGATTGCGATTTTCCGCTTTAAGGATTATCAGGCAGCCAACATCCCGGTTCTGCCCGTAGTGAAAGGTATCTCCGTTGCGAAAAACCACATTACGCTGTATATCGTGGCGTTTGCGGTCGCAACATTGATGCTGTCTCTCGGCGGTTATGCAGGTTACAAATATCTGGTCGTTGCCGCAGCCGTTAGCGTGTGGTGGCTGGGTATGGCGTTATCGGGCTATAAAAATGCGATTGATGACCGCGTGTGGGCAAGAAAGCTGTTTGTTTTCTCCATCGTCGCGATTACCTCGCTGAGTGTCATGATGTCTGTGGATTCAATGGCTCCTGCGCATGAAGTCCTGCTGACCTACCTGCGTTAATCACAAGCGGTACGCTGTGCACTACAAAAAACAGGTGGCTTGTCCGCCTGTTTTTTTATGGCGTGCTTCCTGCACGTCCCCCTTCAGGCCGTCGCAAAGCGACGTTGAAAAACGCGCTATGCATTTTTTCTTTTTCTCTTTCCCACTTATCTCTCCGCCAAATCACGTAACAAACCTGTCGTTTACTGTCTGCCCAATAACGCACTAAAATAGCGCCAATTGTTTTCCGAGGTACGAATGAACGATAATAAAATGACGCCAGGCGAATTACGCGCCACATGGGGTCTGGGAGCCGTCTTTTCACTGCGCATGCTTGGCATGTTCATGGTGTTGCCTGTTCTGACGACTTACGGCATGGCCTTACAAGGTGCCAGTGAAGCGCTGATTGGTATTGCGATTGGTATTTATGGCCTAATGCAGGCGATTTTCCAGATTCCCTTCGGCTTGGTCTCCGACCGTATCGGTAGAAAACCCCTGATTGTCGGGGGATTGCTGATTTTTGCACTCGGTAGCGTTATCGCCGCCCTGAGCGACTCCATCTGGGGTATTATCCTTGGGCGAGCATTACAAGGCGCGGGCGCGATATCCGCGGCCGTTATGGCACTGCTTTCTGATCTGACGCGTGAACAAAACCGAACCAAAGCGATGGCGTTTATCGGCGTGAGCTTCGGTGTTACCTTTGCTATCGCGATGGTCGTTGGCCCTATCGTTACCCACGCTTTTGGCCTACAGGCGCTCTTCTGGGGCATCGCCTTTCTGTCACTCGCTGGCATTGTCATCACCCTCACCCTGATTCCTTCTGCTCCTGCACATATCCTGAATCGAGAATCAGCGATGGTACGCGGCAGTTTCCGCAAAGTTCTCGGCAACAGTCGCCTGTTGAAACTGAATATCGGCATTATGTGCCTGCATATTTTATTGATGTCGAGCTTTGTCGCCCTGCCCCGCGTAATGGAATCCGTGGGGTTGGCACCGCAAGAGCATTGGAAAGTCTATCTGGTCACGATGTTGATCTCTTTTGCTGGCGTCGTGCCTTTCATTATTTATGCCGAAGTGAAAAGACGGATGAAGCAGGTTTTCATCGGCTGCATCGCGGTGTTGATCGTTGCAGAAGTTGTCCTATGGGCGGCAGGTAACCATCTCTGGCAAATTATCATCGGCGTACAGCTCTTCTTCCTGGCTTTCAACGTGATGGAAGCGCTGTTGCCATCGTGGATTAGCAAGGAATCTCCGGCGGGATACAAAGGTACGGCGATGGGGGTATACTCCACCACACAGTTTATCGGTGTGGCGATTGGCGGGAGCCTCGGCGGTGGTCTGTTTGAGTGGTATGGCGCTTCGGCCGTGTTTATGGCTGGTGCGGCTATTGCGGCTATCTGGCTACTTGTCAGCGTCACCATGCTGGAGCCGCCGTATCTCAGCAGCCTGAGAATCACACTGTCTGATTTAGCGTTGCAGGATAGTGAGCTGGAACAGAAGATGCGTACTCAGCCCGGCGTTGCCGAAGTCGTTATCGTGCCGGATGAGTACAGCGCCTATGTGAAGATCGACAACAAAAAGACAAATCGGCAGCAGCTAGAACAACTAGCAGGTCAGGTCTGACTAATCATCACCACTTCCTGAGGAGGTAGTGTAAGGCTGACAAAGTCCGTATGTCGGTAGTAACGGATAGATCGTAAAGACGCTGTAAATACGTCCCTGTACGCTCGGATTGCGCCATCCCTGGCGCAAACGCTTTACTCTTCTATTCCGTTACTACCGTTCTCGTTCAATAAATAGGTTTGTCAACAGCGAATGATGAGAAAACATCAATCACGGAAGTTGGTAAACTGGAACGGTTGTCCCAGGTTACCGCCGCGAATCAACGCCATCACACCTTGTAAATCATCACGTGACTTTCCGGTAACGCGAATCTGTTCACCCTGAATCTGCGCCTGCACTTTCAGTTTGCTGTCTTTAATCAGCTTGACGATTTTCTTCGCCTGAGTGGTTTCAATGCCTTGCTTTAGCTTGGCCTCCACGCTGTAAGTTTTACCGCTGTGCTCAAACTCTTCCGGGACCTCGAGTGCACCGCCTTCAATCCCGCGCTTCAGCAATTTCTCGCGCATAATATCTATCAGTTGCTGCACCTGAAAATCAGACTCGCTGGTCGCTTTAATACTTTGCGATTTCTCATTCAGTTCAAAGCTGGCTGGAACATTGCGAAAATCCCAGCGGGTACTCAGCTCACGCGTGGCATTTTCCACCGCGTTACGGACTTCCTGCATATCAATTTCCGAAACAATATCGAAAGATGGCATAATTCGCTCTCCTGACAAATTTGGCTGGCGAGCATAATAACCGCTCTTCTGCGATAAGCAAGATGCCAGACTCGATCCCGACTTTACTCTGCATCAGCTAAAGAGGGCGAATCGCACAAGATCGCAGTGTGGATCATAGCCTATGATTGAGAACAACAACGCGGGCGTTAAAAAAGGAAGATTGCACATGAAAATCACCGTTCTTGGCTGTGGTGCGCTGGGCCAGCTTTGGCTCTCCGCGTTGCATCAGCAAGGGCATGATGTCCAGGGATGGCTGCGCATTCCACAACCCTATTGTCCGGTCAATGTCACCATGCTGGACGGTCAGCACTGTAATCTAAACCTGACGGCTAACGATCCCGCGCATCTTGCGCAAAGCGAGTTGCTGCTGGTGACACTCAAAGCCTGGCAGGTTTCCGATGCCGTTACCATGCTGTTGCCACAGCTCAACCCACATTGCACGATTCTGCTTTTACACAACGGGATGGGTACGCGGGAAGAACTACTGTCGCTACCGCAGCCACTGGTGCTGGGTATCACCACCCATGCCGCACGCCGCGACGCGACCAACGTTGTGCATGTTGCCGCAGGCACAACGCATATTGGCACGTTGAATGGCGACAGCAGCCAAAGTCATCTGGCTGAAGTGCTGCATCAGGCTTTACCTGATGTGGCCTGGCACACCAACATTAGCGCCACCTGCTGGCTGAAGCTGGCGGCTAACTGCGTCATCAATCCGCTCTCGGTGAAATATCACTGCACCAATGGTGAACTTTCTGCGTACCCGGAACTGATTACGTCTCTTTGTCAGGAAGTGGCCGATGTCATGGAACGAGAGGGCTTCCATACATCGCGAGATAGCCTGCTGCTCTACGTTAATCAAATTATTCAGAACACCGCGGCAAACACCTCATCGATGTTGCAGGATATCCTCGCTCAGCGACATACCGAAATTGACTACATTACCGGGTATTTACTGCACCGTGCGCGTCTCCACGGCCTGACGCTCCCCGACAATGCCCGCCTGTTTGACTACATTAAGCAAAAGGAAAATGATTATGACCGCATCGGCACTGGTGTGTCTGGCACCTGGTAGTGAAGAAACTGAAGCCGTCACGACCATTGATTTGTTGGTTCGGGCGGGCATTAAGGTGACGCTTGCCAGTGTCGCCAGCGATGGCAATCTTGAAATCGTCTGCTCACGCGGGGTGAGGTTGCTGGCGGATGCGCCGCTGGCTACCGTCGCCGATCGGCCTTTTGATGTGCTGGTATTACCGGGGGGACTGCAAGGTGCGGAATGCTTCCGCGACAGCCCAATACTGGTGGAATGCATTCGGCAAGCGCATCTGGAAAGAAAAATTGTCGCTGCGATGTGCGCAACGCCTGCACTGGTGCTTGAATATCATCAGTTGTTCCCCGTCGGAAACATGACGGGCTATCCGACATTCAAAGATCGCATCGCACCAGAGAAATGGATGGAAAAACGCGTCGTCTACGATCCTCGTGTGAATCTGTTAACCACGCAAGGGCCGGGCACCAGTATGGACTTCGCTCTGAAGATCATCGATTTGCTGCTAGGGAAAGAAAAAGCCGCTGAGGTTGCTGAGCAGTTTATCCTACCGCCGGGGATTTATAACTATCGCGATTAGCATCAATGAAAAAGGCGCTTATGCGCCTTTTTCACATTACGGACGGTATACCTTCACATTGCTGAAGCCTTGCTCACGCAGGTACAGCGCCTGCAAGCGGCTCATCACGCCACGTTCGCAGTAAAGCAGGTAGGTTTTGCTCTGATCCAAATCGCCAAACTGCGTACCCAGCTTGTAGAACGGTAAGGATTTTATTTCGACCTGCTCCAGTTCAAGCGGCTTATCATCCTGTTCATCCGGCGCACGGATATCCAGCAGCACGTCGGTTGGAGCAAACGACGCGACCGTTTCGACTTCAATCACTTCTTGCTTGCTCTGTTCTGCGATCTCACGGATATCAATATTCCGCGCTTCGCTCACCACACGCTCCAGAATGGCAAAATCAAAGTGGCTTTCTTCGGCCTCAATCTTCGCTTTTACCGCTTTCACAGTCGGGCTTTTTGAGATCACACCGCAGTATTCCGGCATCGTTTTGGCGAAATCTTCCGTTCCCAGTTCTCGAGCCTGTTTGATAATGTGTTCTTTATCATGAGAAATCAGCGGACGCAGAATCAGCGTATCGGAGACATTATCTATCAAACGCAGGTTGGTCAACGTCTGGCTGGAAACCTGCCCTAACGCTTCACCGGTCACCAGCGCCTGAACACCGTAACGCTCAGCAATTTTGGAGGCCGCGCGCACCATCATGCGCTTCAATACGACGCCCATCTGACCGTCGTCAACCTTCTCCAGAATTTCACCGACGACAGGATCGAAGTCAATCGCAATAAAACGTACTCGGTGTGAGCTACCAAAACGGTTCCACAGATAGTGTGCTACCTGTTTGACACCAATCTCGTGTGCCGCACCGCCAAGGTTAAAGAAGCAGTAATGCACGCGACACCCGCGACGCATCAACATATAGCTGGATACACCAGAGTCGAAACCACCGGAAATCAGCGACAGTACATCTTCCTGCGTGCCGATCGGGAAACCGCCGATCCCTTCATAACGTCCTTTAATCAGCAGCAAACGGTCCTGCTCAATTTCCAGATGCACCGTGACCTGCGGTGCAGTGAGATTGACTCGCGCCGTTTCAATATGCTGGTTCAGGCCGCCACCAACGTAGCGCTCTACGTCCTGTGAGCTGAATTCATGCTTGCCACGGCGTTTCACCCGCACACAAAACGTCTTGCCTTCCAGTTGCTCACGATACAGCGCCAGCGCCTGTTCAAAGATGTTGTGCACATCGGTGTAGGCGTGATCTTCCACTTCCAGAATATGGTGAATACCCGGAATTCTCGTCAACGCATCACGAATTACTGGACGCTGGCTTTCGTCTTTGGCCCGAACTTCGATATGATCCCAGTGACGGACAACCGCCAGCGTTTCATCATAGTGTTTTAATACGTTGCGAATGTTTCCGGTTAGCATCTTGATAAAGCGCAACCGCACAGATTGGCTCTTGATGGTGATTTCCGGGAACAATTTAATGATAAACTTCATGGTGGCTGTCGTTACTTGGTCAAAAAGGCGTAAATAAATTTACCCTGAGCACTAAAATCACGTTATCGGTAAAATCAGCGGAACAGAGATGATTTTACCAATAGCATCCAGGGCGCGGAGTATATCATTATATGAAGATATACTGTGCGCTTTAACCGTATAATTGTTGTGCATCCACAGATGATCAAACGCAACACCACGCTCTGCCGCCACAAGCCAACGGCGTATAACACCAGGATTCTGAAATCACTATGCCTAAGAAGACCGAGCAGCCAGTCAGCTTTGAAAGCTCACTGAACGAACTGGAAAAAATCGTAACCCGCCTCGAATCAGGCGAACTGCCGCTGGACGATGCGCTAAATGAGTTTGAGCATGGCATCCAGCTCGCTCGCCAGGGCCAGCAAAAACTACAGCAGGCGGAGCAGCGCGTACAAATCCTGCTAAACGACGATCCCGAGGCACCGCTGTCACCGTTTACGCCGGATAATAATCCGCTATGACCGATTTCAGCACGCAACTGAACGCTCACTACCAACGCACTAACCGTATGTTGGGGCATTTCATCGCCGCCCTGCCCTTTCAGAGTAGTCCACTGGTCAATGCGATGGAGTATGGCTCACTCTTAGGAGGCAAACGCCTACGCCCGTTTCTGGTTTATACTACTGGTGAACTGTTTGGCATGCCGTTAGAAAGTCTGGATGCCCCTGCTGCGTCAGTAGAATGTATCCATGCCTATTCACTGATTCATGACGATCTGCCAGCAATGGACGACGACGATTTGCGCCGCGGACAGCCGACCTGCCACATCAAATTTGGCGAAGCTAATGCCATTCTGGCGGGTGATGCGCTGCAAACGCTGGCGTTCTCCATTCTGGCTGATGCGCCGATGCCACAGGTCTCTGATCGCGATCGGCTGGCGATGCTCTCAGAATTAGCCCAAGCCAGCGGTGTCGCAGGTATGTGTGGTGGGCAGGCTTTCGATCTGGAGGCAGAAGGTCATCAAGTCGATCTGGTAGCGTTAGAGCGGATTCACCGCCACAAAACGGGTGCCCTGATCCGGGCTGCCGTTCGACTAGGCGCACTGGCAGCCGGTGAAGCAGGACGCGCTGCCTTGCCCCATCTGGATCGTTACGCTGACGCGATTGGGCTCGCTTTTCAGGTTCAGGACGATATTCTCGATGTTGTTGGCGACAGCGCGACAACAGGCAAACGTCAGGGTGCAGACCAGCAGTTAGGTAAAAGCACCTATCCCAGCCTGCTGGGGTTAGATAACGCACGAAAAAAAGCACAGGAGCTTTATCAGGAATCCCTGGCATCGCTGGACGATCTCGTTGCATCCAGTTCGATCCCCCTGAATATTGCTCCACTACAAGCGCTGGCGAATTTCATCGTTGAACGCGATAAGTAATTACCTAATGAGTCTCTATGAGTTTTGATACCGCGAAGTACCCTACATTGGCGTTAGTGGAAACACCGGATGAACTTCGGCTGTTGCCGAAAGATAGCCTGCCGAAGCTGTGCGATGAGCTGCGCCAATACCTGCTGGACAGCGTCAGCCGTTCAAGCGGCCATTTTGCTTCAGGGTTAGGAACGGTTGAATTAACGGTTGCGCTGCATTATGTCTATAACACCCCTTTCGATCATCTGGTGTGGGATGTCGGCCATCAGGCTTATCCGCACAAGATTCTGACGGGGCGTCGCGATCGCATTTCAACAATCCGCCAAAAAGGTGGTTTGCACCCCTTTCCGTGGCGTGATGAAAGCGACTATGACGTATTAAGCGTCGGGCATTCGTCGACCTCAATCAGTGCCGGGCTGGGCATGGCCGTTGCGGCCGAGCGTGAAGGCAAAGGCCGTCGTACCGTTTGTGTAATCGGCGACGGTGCGATTACCGCGGGTATGGCCTTTGAAGCGATGAACCACGCAGGCGACATCCGCTCCGACCTGCTGGTTGTGCTGAACGACAACGAAATGTCGATTTCGGAAAACGTCGGCGCATTGAACAATCATCTGGCACAGCTGCTGTCCGGCAAGCTCTATGCCAGCCTGCGCGAAGGCGGCAAAAAGGTCTTATCTGGCCTGCCGCCAATCAAAGAGCTGGTGAAGCGTACCGAAGAGCATCTTAAAGGCATGGTCGTGCCGGGTACGCTATTTGAGGAGCTGGGTTTTAATTATATTGGCCCGGTTGACGGGCATGACGTTCAGGCGCTGGCGCATACGTTGAAAAACATGCGCAGCCTGAAAGGCCCGCAGCTCCTGCATATCATGACGAAAAAAGGCAAAGGCTATGCCCCTGCCGAACAGGATCCGATCAGTTGGCATGCGGTGCCAAAATTCGATCCAGCCAGCGGCACGTTGCCGAAAAGCAAGGAAGGTGCTCAACCCACTTATTCTAAAATCTTCGGTCAATGGCTACAGGAAACGGCAGCCAAGGACAGCAAGCTTATGGCGATCACGCCAGCGATGCGCGAAGGCTCCGGCATGGTGCAGTTCTCCCGCGATTACCCGAAGCAATATTTTGACGTTGCTATTGCCGAACAGCATGCTGTCACGTTTGCTGCCGGTCTGGCAGTTGGCGGCTATCATCCGGTTGTCGCCATTTACTCAACGTTCCTGCAACGCGCGTACGATCAGGTTATCCACGATGTGGCGATCCAGAATCTACCCGTTCTGTTTGCTATCGATCGCGGCGGTATTGTTGGTGCGGATGGGCAAACGCATCAGGGGGCGTTCGATCTCTCTTTCTTACGCTGTATCCCGAACATGATCATCATGACGCCCAGCGATGAAAACGAGTGTCGCCAGATGCTGCACACGGGCTATCACTACCAGAAAGGCCCGACCGCAGTGCGCTATCCGCGAGGAAACGGTACGGGTACTGAACTGACGCCGCTCTCAGAACTGCCAATCGGTAAAGGCGTAGTGCGCCGTCAGGGCGAAACGATCGCGATTCTGAACTTCGGTACGTTATTGCCAGAAGCACAGATTGTGGCAGAGCAGCTAAACGCTACCCTCGTCGATATGCGTTTTGTGAAGCCACTGGATGAAGCGCTACTGGAAGAGTTGGCGCAGTTCCACAGCACATTTGTGACACTGGAAGAGAATGCCGTTATGGGCGGTGCCGGGAGCGGCGTGAATGAATTCCTGATGGCGAAACGCCTTGCCGTCTCGGTGCTGAACATTGGGCTACCGGACGTCTTTATCCCACAAGGTTCTCAGGAAGAAATCCGTGTCGATCTGGGTCTGGATGCCGCTGGCATTGCGCGCAAAATCACGCAGTGGATGGAATAAACGACTCACGATAACCGGGGCACATAACCCCGGTTCAATAGTGCAGTGACGTCAGAATATCGGCCAGTGATAGCCGATAGAATAGATAATCCCCGCAGAGATCACCCCCGCAACGATATCGTCGATCATAATGCCCATGCCACCGTGCACGTTGCGATCGAACCAGCGAATCGGCCAGGGTTTCCAGATATCCAGACAGCGGAAGACGACAAACCCTGCCGCCACCCATTGCCACTTATCCACCGGGATCGCCATCAGGGTAATCCACATACCGACAAACTCGTCCCAAACGATGCTGCCGTGATCGTGAACACCCATATCTTTCGCTGTCTGATGACACAGGTAAACACCGATACAAATGCTCAGCATGACCAACAGCGAATACAGTTCAAGCGGCAGGAAGGACATGAGATACCACAGTGGAATCGCGGCCAATGACCCTACCGTACCCGGCATCCAGGGAGACAGACCGCTGCCAAACCCTGTCGCCAGCAGGTGCCACGGGTTACTTAGCCGTAAGCGACGTTTTGCCACTTCAGCGCCTTTCGTCTTATTCACGTAATCAGTTTTGCTCACTAAAATGGTCATACCCCTTCCAGTTCAGCTCGGTCGCTTTATTATCCCTGAAAAAGCGTACCCCTTCAGATGAAGGCCCGATTTGCCCGATACAGGTGTAGCCAGCACCGAGATGCCCTAAAGCAAGCTCCAGCGCACCGCGGTTAATTTCCGGCACGGTAAAGCACAGCTCATAGTCTTCGCCGCCAGATAGCGCCCAGCGCAATGCCTGTTCTTCATCAACACAGCCCCGCAGCCAGTCAGACTGTGGAATCGCATCCAGATTAATACGCGCACCGCACTCGCTGGCTTTAAGTATATGTTGTAGATCGGAGATAAGGCCGTCGGAAAGATCGATAGCCGAGCTGGCCAGATCGCGCAACGCCTGACCTTGCAGGATTCTGGGCTGAGGTCGCAGATGGCGCTTGATCAATCCCTGACGCGCCTCGTCATCCTCAACGTGTAGTGTGTTCTGGAGGATAGCCAGACCGGCGGCACTGTCGCCTAATGAACCGGTAACATAGATCCAATCGCCAATCCTGGCCCCACGACGCGTCAACGCCCGACCCGCAGGTACCAAGCCGTGGATAGTCAGCGTCAGGCTCAGTGGGCCGCGCGTCGTATCTCCGCCAACCAACTGCATACCATAGTAATCAAGTAGCTCAAACAAGCTGTCGCTATACGCGGCCAGCCACTGGCTATTGCTTTGAGGTAGGGTAATGGCCAGAAAAAGCCAGGCAGGATCGGCTCCCATTGCAGCCAGATCGCTTAAATTGACCGCCAGAGATTTGTAACCCAGATCGGCGGGATCGATATCGGGTAAGAAATGAACGCCAGATACCAGCGTGTCGGTACTGACCGCCAGCACCTGCTTATCCGCCACCGTCAGTAATGCACAGTCATCACCAATGCCTAACTCAACATCGCGACGTGAACTTCGGACCCGATTAAAATAGCGGGCAATAAGGTCAAACTCACCTTCAACCATAACCTTTCCAGCCGGCCTATCATTCAAAAGCGATCAGGGCCGGATATCCGGCCCTGATTCGATTCATTTTACTTCTTGCCTTTCCGTACACTCGGAGCAGCTTTATCCAACACGCCATTCACAAACTTATGGCTATCTTCAGCACCGAAGACTTTAGCCAGTTCGATGGCTTCGTTAATCGCCACTTTGTAAGGAACATCTTCGCGCTTGCTCAGCTCAAACATCGCCAAACGCAGAATCGCTTTCTCAACCTGTCCCAATTCCTCAAGTTGACGAGACAGGAAAGGTGCCATCAGTTGATCAAGCTTCTCAGCCTGAGTGGCAACCCCCGCCAGCAATTCTCGGAAATAGGTAATGTCGACATCTTTGACATCCTGCTCGCTCAGGAATTGGTGTTCAACATCGGCAATATCATTTTTAGATAACTGCCAGGAGTAAAGCGCTTGAACCGCACATTCACGAGCGCGGCGACGAGCAGCAGGTTTCACGGAATTCCCCTTACTTAATCAGGCTTACTTAATCGCTTTCAATACATTAATCATTTCTAACGCGGTCAGGGCAGCTTCTGCACCTTTGTTCCCCGCTTTCGTGCCTGCGCGCTCAATCGCCTGTTCGATGCTTTCCGTCGTCAGAACGCCGAAAGCGACAGGGATTTCGCTGTCCATCGCAACGGAGGACAGACCAGAGCTACATTCGCCAGCAACAAATTCAAAATGCGCTGTTCCACCACGGATAACCGTCCCCAGAGCAATAACGGCATCATACCCGCCATTTTTCGTGCTTTTGGTCAGCGCACGAACCGTTAATGGCAGTTCGTAAGCACCTGGCACCCAAACAACGGTGATATTTTCGTCTTTAACCTGACCGATGCGTTTCAATGCATCAATCGCACCTTCCAGCAGGCTGTCGTTAATAAAATGGTTAAAACGCGCAATCGCAATCGCCACACGGGCATCAGGAGTAGCAACAACACCTTCAATAACGTTCATAGCTTTCCTTGTATCTGGTCTTTATGGCCCGTAGGGGGGCGGATTCTATCATAATTTTTGTTGGCACGTATCCGGTTTTGTCGGACGTGCACCACGTATTTACATACACATCAGAATTTAGGTTTCAGACGTAATCGCAGATCCGAGCCAATCTGGCGAACTTCTGCGATATCAAATTCCGGTGCCTGAGACAATTGATTCAGTTCTGGCAAGAGGCAGAGCGCACGAGCGTTTTCACCCAGCAGTTTTGGCGCAAGATAAACGATGAGTTCATCAACAACGCCAGCGTTAAGCAGCGCACCGGCCAAACTGGCTCCGGCTTCGACCCAGACGGAGTTAATCTGGCGTCTTCCCAGTATCATCATCAGTGCCACCAGATCAACGCCGCCATTATGTTGCGGTAATATGACCTGTTCAACGCCCTGTGGCCACGCCTGTTGATCCGCCTGCACGCGCGCCAGCCAAGTCTCACCCGGTTGGCTAACAATCCGATGCTGCGACGTAACGCGCTGCTGGCTGTCCACAATCACCCGAACAGGTTGCCTGAGATCGGCTTCTAAATAACGTGTCTGCACATCGGCGCCCAGCTCTGACCACCGCACGGTAAGAGAAGGATCGTCAGCCAACACCGTGGCACTGCTGCTCAGAATTGCTGCACTCTCCGCGCGAAAACGCTGCACATCCTGCCGCGCCTGCGGTGAGGTAATCCACTGGCTTTCTCCCGACGCCATCGCAGTGCGCCCATCCAAAGATGCCGCCATTTTGAGCTGCACGTAAGGAAAACCGGTCCGCATACGTTTCAGGAAGCCGACATTGACTTTCTCTGCTTCAGCCATCATCAAACCATGACTGACAGCAATCCCCGCTTGCTGTAAGCGATGTAAACCACGGCCCGCGACCTGCGGATTGGGATCCTGCATCGCGGCAACTACACGGGAAACGCCAGCGGCAACCAATGCATCAGCACAAGGCGGCGTTCGGCCATGATGGCTGCACGGCTCCAGCGTGACATAGGCCGTCGCGCCACGTGCGCGCTCCCCTGCCATTCTCAGCGCATGAACTTCAGCATGAGGTTCGCCAGCACGGAAATGATAGCCTTCACCGACAATTTCGCCATCACGCACGATCACACAGCCAACATTGGGGTTGGGTGCCGTCGTAAAACGACCACGGTGCGCCAGCTCTAACGCTCGCGCCATGTATAATTCATCCTGCGGCACGTGTCCGTTTGCCTGAACACGATCTTTCTGAGTACGGTTTCCCTGAAAAACGCTCATTCCCAAACCTCTACTCTCCCAAATTGATGCAGCTTAATCCTGCAAACGCGCGATTTCTTCGCCAAATTCGCGGATATCTTCAAAGCTGCGATACACCGATGCAAAGCGGATATAAGCCACTTTATCCAGCTTTCTCAGCGCTTCCATCACCAAATTACCGACCATCTTAGTGGTAACTTCACGTTCTCCGGTCGCACGTAGATGAGATTTAATGTGATTAATCGCCATTTCGACGTCATCAGAACTCACCGGCCTTTTTTCCAGCGCTTTCAGCATGCCGCTACGCAATTTATCTTCATTAAAAGGCTCACGCACTTCATTGCTTTTAATGACTCTTGGCATCACCAGTTCAGCCACTTCAAACGTGGTGAAGCGTTCATGACAAACCAGGCACTGCCGACGACGGCGTACTTGCGAACCTTCGCCGACCAGACGGGAATCAATGACTTTGGTATCAACAGCGGAACAAAACGGGCAATGCATGATGTGTCCTGACCAGTAATCCTTAACGTAGAGACAGTTTACCCTGAATTAATGGACTAACCAAAACTCCTGAACCATGTTGCGAAGGGTTTCGCATCTCTTCCGGTAATAGGATGAAAAAAGCTGTCTCACCTATGACTTAGGCTTAATCGCAGCTAAACTCAGCAACAGGAATCAACGGATCAATGAATAAAACATCGAAAGGGGAACCACAGATATGAGAACCCGATATCGCGTATTGACCTTCCTGCCAGCGCTGCTTTTGCTCACAGGGTGTGCCGAACAACGCCAGATGCCAAAGCTACAGAATCAGATAAGTCAGCTAAACCAGCAATTACAAACGTTGACTGACCAGGCCACGGCATTAGAACGGCAAAATGCGTTGAATTCCCAATCCACCTCTGGTGTTTATTTACTGCCCGCAGCGCGAACCAGCACGATGCTGGAAAGCAGCATTGGCAGACTCAGTGTATCGTTACGTAACATCGAAACGGAAGCGAATGGTACAAGCGCGCTACTGCATATTCGCACGCTTGATGCGAAAGGACTGCCTGCCTTTGGTGCACAGCTTGACTGGGGACGGCTCGACCCGGTGAGCGGTCAACCTTTAGCGGGTGACACACAAACGCAGTCTTTTGTCGTCTCCCCTACGCTGTTACCAAAAGCCGAAGCGATTATTGAATTACGCCTAAGCGGTTTGCCGCCGGAAGAACTTGGTTTTGTCCGTTTGCATCAGGTTCAGGAGATACAAAGTCCTCCGCCCGTTGCCGCAACCGAATCCCCTTAATCAACGCATTTCCTGACGCTAAGATGCAAAAAAACCGCAGCAACTCGATAACTCGGTAGCGGAGCTTACTTTTAATCGGGGTCAGCCAGTGTGTCTCTGTTCCCGCCTGCTACCATTCCAGTAAAAAAGACGCACTGAAGCAACAACGCTCGAACGATGTCAAAGTGTGGTCCGGCGCAGAAGAGACGAGTCGATGCGCCAGCGTCAGCTCTCCTTCTGCAACGCCCCCCAAAAGCAGCATCAAGCAATATATAAGAACGGGTCGCTATTAAACCAATCATACGACCCTGCGGAAAAGTTCTATGAGAAGGGTGGATAAACCCGGAGGCAACGGCATTGTCCGGTGAATCGGCAGTGCGGAACAGCGTTCCGTCTACACTCAGAATATGAAGTCCATGAAAAGCCTCATCCCCCCAGAGATGCAGACAACCATGCTTCATTAGCAGGCATGAAATAGATGGACGAAAAGAAACTTAAATCCCTTGCGACAGAACGGGCAAAAGGCCTGAAAACTGAAGCAGACCTCAACCAGTTTTCTCGTATATTGACGAAATTGACCGTTGAGACGGCCTACAATTAAAAGAGACCGTAAAGAATCCAGCTTTAAAACTCAATCGGAATGATGCACTTTGCTATAAACGCAATCAGCGCCTATCTGCTCCTCGCTCATGGTTGCCTCCAGACCAATATCGCGAGAACATAAAAATGCAATGCACCGTGAGAGGGCCGATCTGCACTCTTTGAGTTCATTGCTCATTGATAATCCACTCTTTCAGTCATCTTCCCGCATAAAAACGCCCCTTCGCCTAAATTATTCGCTTCTATGATTCTGCTTAAAAACAAATTCCCGTTTTACGGGAATTTGTTTCCTCAAAAATGGCACGTCCCCTGCATTATTGTCTCCATTCGCCACATGACAGGTTAATCAACATATGGACGCAATACGGAACGACGCTAATCCGGAAGAACAGATAGCCACCTCCGAAAGAGTGCTGATGGTAATGCGGATTGTTGCTGAGTATGGTCGTCCCGTCAGTGCCAGCGAGCTTATTCATGCTTCCGGTTTAAACAAAAGCACGTTGTATCGGCTGTTAGCCTCGTTACGCCGTTGGGGGTTTGTGATGGAGTCGGATGCGATGTATCAACTGGGTCCCGTTTGTCTTCAAATGGCGCTGAACTTTGATGCCGTCACGTTGCTTTCGCTGCATGCCAGTGAAGCAATGAATGATTTGCGTGATGTCACACAAGAAACCGTTGCGGTTACTGTCGCGATGAATCAGGAAGCGGTTTGCATCAGCATGTTAGAACCTCGGCAATCCTTGCGTTGCTCTTTTGAAAAGGGTCGGAGTTTGCCGCTTCATCGCGGAGCAACAGCGAAATGCCTGCTGGCGCATTTGCCGCAACCGGTGAGGCAACATATTTCGAAAATCCACTACAGCAATATGTTCGAACGCGAAGCCTATGAGAAAGAGTTACTTTCGATTGTTCAGCAGGGTTATGCCTGCAGTGAAAGCGAAGTGGACTCGGGTGTATGGGGGGTCAGCGTTCCCATTTTTTCACCCAGTCAACAACTGCTTGGGGCATTGACGCTAATGGCTCCCGTCATCCGTACACAGAACAAACATCTGCGTTTTATCGCAGAAACGTTGAATGCAGCAAAACGTGTTCAGGCCAGCCTGGAAGCGACATTTAAGTAGGCATCACCTGCTTTTCATTATCAATCTTAATTTTAGGAAGTGAGCCCATGTCTTCATTCAAACACACTGTTAAACATGCCCTGTTATCACTTAGCTTACTGAGCATTTCAGCAACAGCGCTGGCCGCCGAGGAACCGATCAAAGCGGTAACCGACGCCACTTTCCCACCAATGGAATTTATTGAGAACCAAAAAATGACGGGGTTCGATATTGAACTGACAGAAGCTATCGCGCACAAGCTTGGTCGCTCCGTGCAGTGGACGAACGTCGATTTTAAAGGACTGATCCCCAGCCTGACAGCGGGGCGTGCGGATATTGCCGTATCGGCTATCTACATAACGCCAGAGCGTCAGAAGGTCGTTAATTTCACGCAGCCTTACATGGCCGGTGGCCTCGTTGCCCTGGTCAAAGAAGACAATGACACCATCAAAAGCGCAGATGATTTAAAAGGGAAAAAAGTCAGCGTGCAGACCGGAACCAAATCCGTCGAGTGGCTGCGCACCCATATTCCAGAAGCGCAAACCGTTGAAGTTGAGAAGAACCAGCAGATGTTCAATCTGGTCAGTATCGGACGCGTGGATGCGGCAGTAACCGGTAAACCAGCGGCATTCCAGTACGCTCGTACACGTGGCGGTGTGAAAATTCTACCAGGCTCCCTCACCAGTGAAGAATATGGCATTGCCGTGCGCAAAGATGAAACCACACTGGTTGTCGATATGAATAAAGCCTTAGAGCAGTTGAAAACCGACGGCAGCTATCAGCAACTGGTCGATAAATGGTTCCCCGGTTCGGCGAAGTAATTCACTGGTGAAGACACAGGATGAACGATGAGTTTAGATCTTAATTTCTCGCCAGTGTTTGCCAGCAGCGATGCGCTGCTGGCAGGTACGCTGGTGACCATTGAAATAACGCTTTGTGCGCTGGTTCTGGGGGGCGTGTTGGGCCTGATAATCGGTGTTGCCAGAATCAATCCACAGCGAAAAACCGTGTATGGAATTGCCAGCGCGTATGTCGCGGTCATTCGCGGCACCCCTCTGTTAGTGCAACTGTTTATCTGGTATTACGGCCTGCCGCGACTCGGGATCATGCTGCCCTCCTTTTTCTGTGGCGTAATTGGCCTTGGTCTCTACTCCGCCGCCTACATTTCAGAAATCGTACGCGGTGCCATTACCTCAATTGATCGTGGACAAACTGAAGCGGCGCGTTCGCTGGGCATGTCATCAAAACAGGCAATGAGGAAAATCATTCTGCCTCAGGCCGTGGTACGCATGTTGCCACCACTGGGTAACGAATTCATTGCGTTGATTAAGAACTCCGCGCTGGTGTCGTTGATAACAATCCACGATGTGATGCAGCAGGGGAATACCATCATCAGTAATACCTATCGCGACCTGGAGACTTACCTGGTTATTGCTGTTATTTACTTTGTGTTGACCAGCCTGACCGTAATGGCATTGCGCCACTTTGAAAAACGGCATCATCAGAGAGGGATACAGTAATGTCGAGTCACAACGCCAGCCCACAACCACAAATCAGTATTCGCGATCTGCATAAGCGCTATGGCGACAATGTGGTGCTGAATGGCATTGATTTTGATGTATTCAGCGGTCAGGTAATTGTCATCATCGGACCCAGTGGTTCGGGTAAGAGCACGTTCCTGCGCTGCTGTAACGGGCTCGAACTGCCCGAGCGCGGCGATATTACGCTGTGCGGCACACCGTTAATTAGCAACGGTAAGCCCCTGCCAGAGAAACAGTTGAACGAACTGCGCAAAGAAGTTGGCATGGTGTTCCAGTCCTTCAACCTGTTTCCCCATCTCTCTGTTCTGGAAAACTTGTGTGTTGCGCCAATGATGTTACGCAAACTTGATAAGTTAACAGCGCAGCAGCAGGCAATGTCGTTGCTCGAAAAAGTGGGGCTGGCAGCGAAAGCGCAAGCGATGCCGGGCAATCTCTCTGGTGGACAAAAACAACGTGTGGCCATCAGCCGCGCGCTGGCAATGTCGCCCAGCGTGATGCTTTTTGATGAGCCCACTTCAGCACTGGATCCTGAACTGGTCGGCGAAGTGTTACAGGTGATGAAGATGCTTGCCAGCGAAGGCATGACCATGATGGTCGTGACGCACGAGATGGGATTTGCACGTGAAGTGGCTGATGTTGTCGTGGTGATGGATGGCGGCGGCATCGTGGAAGCCGGTCCGCCTGAACAGATATTTGGCGCACCGCAAAGTGAACGTACCCGTCAATTCCTCAATGCTGTTTTAACACGACAATAGCGTCAGAACTGAGAAACGTTACGTATGAGCATCAACCAGATTTTTGCCCGTCATGCCTGGCTTGAACAAGGCTGGCAACAGGATGTACTGATTTCATGGAACAACGAAGGTTTTATTACAGCAGCAGAACCCAACGCAACGCCATCTGAAAGTATCGAGTCGGTATCCTGGCTGCTACCGGGTATGCCAAACCTTCATTCACACGCCTTCCAGCGTATTTTTTCCGGCATGACGGAATATCGTCAAAACCCGGCAGATAGCTTCTGGAGTTGGCGGAAATTGATGTATGCCTTTGCTCAGCAGATCACACCTGACCAACTCGAAATTATTGCCACACAGCTCTATCAGGAGATGCTGGCGGCAGGATATACCTCAGTGTGTGAATTTCATTATGTACACCACCAGCCCGGAGGGGAACCCTATCAAGACGCGATCGCGATGAGTTCAGCGCTGATACGCGCGGCTCAGCGCACTGGCATAGGCATGACGTTGCTGCCGGTGTTGTATCAGACCAGCGGCTTTGGTGGTCAGCCGCCAGAGGCACATCAGCGCCGTTTCACCCATGAAATGTCATCTTTCCTGGCTTTCTGGGATCAGTTATTCGATTTGTGTCAGGCTTCAAACGTAAAACTCGGGGTGGCACCTCACTCATTACGCGCGATACACCCAGCTGATTTGCAGGCAGTGCTGTCCCACATCTTTACGGCGGATGCCACCGCTCCCGTTCATATTCATGTCGCAGAACAACAGAAAGAAGTTGATGACTGCATAGCCTGGAGCGGAAAGCGCCCTGTGCAATGGTTACTGGATAATTTCGATGTTGATTCTCGTTGGTGCCTGATTCATGCAACACATATGGATGCACAGGAATATCGGGGAGCGGCAGCTACTGGTGCGGTTATTGGTTTATGTCCTACGACAGAAGCGAATCTCGGTGACGGCATTTTTGATTATCGTCAGTGGCAAATGCATGAAGGCAACTGGGGTATTGGCTCGGACAGCCATATTGCCGTGGACGCAGCAGAAGAGCTGCTGCAACTTGAGTATTCACAGCGACTGCTGAATCAGCAGCGTAATATCTGCTGCAGTAACGTGGAACCCGATGTTGCCACCTATCTTTACCGGAAAGCGTTACAAGGAGGAGCACAGGCGTCTGGCAGACTCATCTCAGGCATACAACCGGGTCAATACGCTGATTTTGTCGAGTTGGACGCTAAGCATCCAGCTCTGGCAGGCATGTCGCCAGACTACATACTTGCCGCTCATGTATTTGCCAGCTCACGGCAAACTGCCATCAAGCGAGTGTGGACCACAGGTACGCTGCGCTATCAGGCGATGAGCATGCCAGCGCCATCACATCATGACATCGCAGCAATCCGCCGTCGCGTGCTTACAAGTTACAGAGAGAAATAAAGGTAACAGAGAGAAATAAAGGTAACAGAGACCAAAGATTATATCTTTCATCGTGGAACGGCTCCCCTTTTTATTACGATGCCACATATGGAACAGCCATCCCAGCGCATATCGCGGAACGTTGTAGTGGTCAAGTCATATTGGCCACGGTTTTACAGTAAGAACGGTAGCGGTTCTCTGATTCTTCAGGCGTTAGCCCACCATGTAATGATATGGTCTGACGCTATTGTAGTAGTTCAATATATAACCACTGATTTATTGAAGGGCTCCATCTTTGTCCCGATAACCCTTTGCAGGTACACATTCTGTTTTCAGGCTGCGGAAGAAGCGTCCATTGAACTGTTATCCCAACCGTTTCCTCGCCGACTGACGCTTTGTTTCATCCTGTAACGCCAGAGAAGTTGTTGATATTTCAAGCCCGTATATTGGCTTCCCCGGACGCTATGGAACATTACATCCAGCGGTTGACCCCGACTCTCATAGGTCATGCGCAAAGCACAACTTATCAGTGCCATATCGACATTCTCTGACAGGCTCAAGCGGATAACTCTGCGGGCAAAAAGATCCATGACTACCGCCAGATAGCACCAGTCGTTTCCCGCCCAGATATACGTAATATCTCCGCACCATACCCTGACACTCCCGCCTGAGTTGGCATACCCATACCTCAAGAGTGGAAAAGCCAACCTTCATCGCCTTACTGGCTTCCCGAGATGAATACCCTTTATCAACAATAAGTTGATCACATTTCAGCCTGAACTCGGGGGAAAAAGTACGCTTTGTTTTCTTATTCATTCATGAAGCCACCTGTTTTATGTTGAGGCAAGAATATCACCTCTATTCAGGTGGCCAAATTTACTGTGCCACAACAAAGGTATCCAGTTGAGAAGAAAACGCATCAACAACGAAATCCATATCGTGTTCAGACGTAAAAAATCCAGAGTCAGGATAGCAGACTCTGGATTGTCTCTTACTGGCAGGATCGTTCAAGTGTTCTTAAACGTTCTGCATTACGCAGCAACGCGGTTTTTTATGTTTACAGTCGGCAGATTAAGGCAGGATAGACGGTTGGTCCGCCCCTTCTTTTTCCACTTTCTGAACGATCAGGTGTTCACGTTTCATACCCAGTTTCAGCGCCAGAGCAGAAGAAACATAGATAGAAGAGATCGTACCGATGATCACACCGATAAACATCGTCAGCGAGAAACCATGCAACAAGGCTCCACCGAAGACCATGAGAATCACAATCATCGCCAGCGTGGTGGCTGAGGTGATGATGGTACGGTGCAACGTCTGCGTCAGAGAAATATTGGTAATATCGTAAGGTGTGCCACGACGAACCTTGCGGAAATTCTCACGAATACGGTCAGATACCACGATCTTATCGTTAAGCGAATAACCAATTACCGACATCAGCGACGCAATGATCGTTAGGTCAATCTCAATGGAGAACAGCGACAGCAGCCCCATCGTGATGATCGTATCGTGCGCCAAAGCCAGTACTGCCCCCATCGCCAGACGCCATTCAAAACGAAAACCGATATAAATGAGGATAGCAATCAGTGCAGACAACAGCGCCAATGCGCCCGCCTGTGCCAAATCGCTCCCCACGCTCGGCCCGACAAACTCAATACGTTTCACTGTCGCATGCTGCTGGAAGGTATCGTTCACCACCTTCAGCACCTTGTTACCTAGCGCCTCGTTCTCGCTGCCAGAAACCGGTGGCATACGCACCATCACGTCACGGCTACTACCGAAATTCTGCACCTGCGGCTCTGAAAACCCAGAGGTTTCCAGAGAACTACGCAGCATGTCGAGATCGATCGGTTTCTCAAGGTTAATCTCAATGACCGTACCACCGGTAAAGTCGAGCCCCCAGTTGAAACCGCGCCCCCCCATAATCGCGATAGAAGCGATGATCAGCAGGCTGGAAATGATAAATGCTACTTTATCCCAGCGCATGAAATCATAGACTTTACGCCCATGATTAAGTTGTTCAATGTTGTATTCCTGTTCCTGTGCCACAACGCACTCCTCAGATAGACAGCTTGTTGATGCGTTTACCGCCGTAAAGCAGGTTAACGATGGCACGAGTACCGACGATCGCCGTAAACATTGAGGTCGCAATCCCAATCGCAGTCGTGATAGCAAACCCTTTGATTGAACCGGTACCCACCGCATACAGGATGATGACTTTAATCAACGTCGTGACGTTCGCATCAACAATCGAGCTGAATGCACCTTTGTAGCCCTCATGAATAGCCTGCTGCACAGAGCGACCATTGCTGAGTTCTTCCTTGATACGTTCGTTAATGAGTACGTTAGCATCCACGGCAACCGCCAGCGTAAGCACGATACCTGCGATACCTGGCATGGTCAGCGTTGCCCCAGGCAACAGCGACATCACGCCGACAATCAACACCAGGTTAGCAACCAATGCACTGGTCGCGATAACACCGAATTTCTTATAGAAGAAGACCATAAAGAGGATCGACGCGATCAGGCCCCACAAACAGGCTTCCAGCCCCTGAGTGATGTTTTGCATCCCCAACGTTGGCCCAATGGTACGTTCTTCCACGATCTGGATCGGCGCAATCAGCGCCCCCGCACGCAGCAGCAGAGAAAGCTGGCGCGCTTCGTTCGGGTTATCAATGCCGGTAATACGGAAACTGTTACCCAGTCGCGACTGAATTGTCGCCACGTTGATCACTTCTTCGTGTTTTTCCAGCATCGCACGGCCAGTCGCATCTTTCTTGCCACTGTCTTTGTATTCTACAAACAGCGTTGCCATCAGCTTGCCGATACTGTCTTTGGTGAAGTTGGACATGGTGTTGCCACCCGCGCTGTCCAGAGAAATATTCACCTGAGGCTGGTTGTATTCATCCGTACTTGATGTCGAATCGGTAATATGGTCGCCCGTCAGAATCACGCGTTTGAACAGCACCACTGGTGAGCCGTCACGCATGTTCTTCACTTCAGAGTCGCCCGGCACGCGGCCGTTCGCCGCTGCGGTCGCATCAGCATTACTGTTGACCAGACGGAATTCCAGCGTAGCGGTTGCGCCAAGAATTTCTTTCGCGCGCGCCGTGTCCTGAATACCCGGTAACTCAACGACGATACGGTCTGCGCCCTGACGCTGCACCAATGGTTCGGCAACGCCGAGTTGGTTCACACGGTTACGCAGGATATTGATGTTTTGCTGTACGGCGTATTCACGCGCTTCACGCAGACGTTCGTCAGACATCACCGCACGTAGCAGGTTGTTGCCGCTGCTGCTGAGAACCAGATTGCGATGACGAGACGTCAGATAGTTGATGCCCTCATCGCGCGTTTGCGCATCACGGAAACGAATTTCGACGCCGTAATTATCAATCTTGCGCACAGAGGCATAAGGAATGTTCTTCTCACGCAGATCGCTGCGCAAAGAGTCCATGGTTTGTTCTTGCAGTTTGCCCAGCGCCGTATCCATATCCACTTCCATCAGGAAGTGAACGCCGCCGCGCAGGTCAAGCCCCAATTTCATCGGTTCGGCACCTAACAACCGCAACCAGTTTGGCGTGGCAGGAGCCAGGTTAAGTGCGACGACGAATTTTTCGCCCAGCTCATTTACGAGCGCTTCACGCGCGCGGAGCTGAACATCAGGGTTAGAGAAGCGAGCCAGAATTGCACCATTTTCCAATGCAATCGACTTACTGGTAATGTTTTGTTCTTTTAAGGCATTCTGGACTTGGATCAGCGTCGTTTCGCTGGCGGCGGTTCCCCGCGCGCCAGTAACTTGTACCGCCGGATCCTCACCATATAGGTTAGGAAGTGCGTAGAGCAGGCCGACAAACAATACCACGACCAGCATCAGGTACTTCCACAAAGGATAACGATTTAACACGGCAGTTCCCTTCGGGAAAATCGGAAATTACAGGGCTTTAATCGTGCCCTTCGGCAGCACGGCAGCCACGAAATCACGTTTGATAACCACTTCATTGGTTTCGTTCAACGCAATCGCAATATAGCCAGTTTCGGACACTTTAGTCACGCGACCAACCAGACCACCGGTCGTTAATACTTCATCGCCCTTGCTGATAGAATCCATTAACTTTTTGTGTTCCTTGGCGCGTTTTTGCTGAGGACGCAGGATCATAAAGTAGAAAATCAGACCAAAAACGGCCAGCATAATAACCAGAGAGTACGGGCTTCCCTGAGCCGGAGCGCCGGTTGCAGCTACAGCATCGGAGATGAAAAGACTCATTTAAATATCCTCTTTTTTGTCAAAAGATAAGCTATCAAAAAGATAAATTATCAACCTTACAATCGTAAAAATGCTTCACAGCAAAATGCAATTCATAGCAAACGGGCTTCAGTTGCTTGCGGCAACGTCTTTTTCAGCCAGCGGCGGAATGGGTTTGCCTATCCGTTGGTAAAAATCCACCACAAAGTGCTCTAATTTACCCTCTTCAATGGCCTGACGTAAACCCGCCATTAAACGCTGATAATAACGCAAGTTATGAATGGTATTGAGCCGTGCTCCGAGTATTTCGTTGCAACGGTCAAGATGATGCAAGTAGGCGCGGCTATAATTGCGACACGTGTAGCAATCACAGTGTTCATCCAGCGGACTCACGTCATCTTTATACTTCGCATTGCGGATTTTCACCACGCCATCGGTCACGAAGAGATGTCCGTTACGTGCATTGCGCGTTGGCATCACGCAGTCAAACATATCGACACCGCGGCGTACGCCTTCGACCAGATCTTCCGGCTTGCCAACACCCATCAAATAGCGCGGTTTATCTTCTGGAATCTGCGGACAAACATGTTCCAGAATACGGTGCATGTCTTCTTTCGGTTCGCCCACGGCTAAACCGCCCACAGCGTACCCATCAAAGCCAATGTCTACCAGCCCTTTTACGGATACATCACGTAAATCTTCGTAAACACTTCCCTGAATAATGCCGAACAGCGCGTTTTTATTCTCCAACTCATCAAAACGCTGGCGACTGCGTTTCGCCCAGCGCAGTGACATCTCCATCGAGCGCTTGGCGTAATCCCAGTCGGCAGGATACGGCGTGCATTCATCAAAGATCATCACGATGTCGGAACCCAGATCGTGCTGAATCTCCATTGATTTTTCCGGGCTAAGGAAAATCGAATCCCCGTTGATCGGGTTACGGAAATGCACGCCCTGCTCGGTAATCTTGCGAATATCACCGAGGCTGAACACCTGAAAACCGCCGGAATCCGTCAGAATCGGGCCGTGCCACTGCATGAAGTCATGCAGATCGCCGTGCAGCTTCATGATTTCCTGACCGGGACGCAGCCACAGATGGAACGTATTACCAAGCAGAATCTGCGCGCCGGTCTCTTTCACTTCTTCCGGCGTCATACCTTTCACCGTGCCATAAGTTCCCACGGGCATAAAAGCCGGGGTTTCCACCACGCCACGTTCAAAAATCAATCTGCCACGACGCGCACGGCCGTCCGTTGTTTGTAATTCGTACTTCACTTAACCTCCGGCATCAGAAAAACAGTCTGATGGTAATGATGTATTAATGCCTGACAGAGCGTGGTCTGTGGCATCGCTAGTGTGCAGAAAACCGGGTTTATCCCACGTTTTCCTGTTCGGCCATCGGATTGTGCGTAATAAACATCGCATCACCGTAGCTGAAAAAATGATACTGCTCTGCCACCGCCTGGCGGTAAGCAGACATCGTGTTCTGGTAACCGGCAAAGGCCGACACCAGCATGATTAACGTCGATTCGGGTAAATGGAAATTGGTCACCAACGCATCGATAATGCGGTAGTGATAGCCCGGATAGATAAAAATTTTGGTATCGCCGAAGAACGGAGCGATCGGCGCATTCTGGCTGGCCTGTGCGGCACTTTCCAGCGATCGTACCGAAGTGGTGCCAACGGCGATCACGCGGTTTCCCCGAGCCTTACACGCCAGCACAGCATCAACGACGTCCTGCGGCACTTCGGCATATTCGGCGTGCATGATGTGATCTTCGATCGTATCGACGCGCACAGGCTGGAACGTTCCCGCCCCCACGTGCAGCGTCACGAACGCCATTTCGATGCCCTTCTCGCGTAGCGCAGCCAGCATCGGTTCATCAAAGTGTAAACCTGCCGTCGGCGCGGCTACAGCGCCCGGACGCTGGCTATACACGGTCTGATAAAGCTCGCGGTCGGCGTCTTCATCAGGTCTGTCGATATAAGGCGGCAACGGCATGTGGCCAATATCATTTAGGATCGACAGGACATCGCGGGAATCATCGAAATGAAGCTCAAATAGTGCATCGTGGCGAGCCGCCATCGTGGCTTTGACGCTCTCATCATCGCCCAGTAATAGCGCAGTGCCCGGCTTCGGCGCTTTGGACGCCCGAACGTGCGCCAGCACCCGATGTTCATCCAGCACGCGCTCAATCAACACTTCCAGCTTACCGCCGCTGGCTTTACGGCCGAACAGACGAGCCGGAATCACGCGCGTGTTGTTGAATACCAGCAGATCGCCGGGGTTCAATTTATCCAGCAAATCGGTAAACACGCCGTGCGTCAGATTTCCCGTCGACCCGTCCAGCGATAGCAGACGGCAACCACTGCGTTCCGCTTGTGGATAGTGGGCAATCAATGATTCAGGAAGTTCAAACGAGAAATCGGCAACACGCATGGCAATTCACTTAGCTGTTAATACATTAAAAATGGGCGGCCTAGTCTAGAGCCGCAAGCGAATGGCTGCAAGAAATAAGCACCTGAGTCGCGGAATGCATTATACCCAATAGATTTCGAGATACAGGAAGGCGGCAACGGAGGGAGTCCCCAGGAGCTTACATCAGTAAGTGACTGGGGTGATCGACAAATCAGCCAGAGGCAGATTTGAACACTGCTTGCAGCGGCCCCAACGGGGCGAGGCAAACGTAAGTGTGCCGAGTAGCGCAGCCAACGAGCCTGTAACTCGAAAGATGAAGGGTATATACTACTGCCATGAATTTTCTTGCCCACCTCCATTTGGCCACGCTGGCCAACAGCTCCCTATTAGGTAATCTGATGGCGGACTTCGTGCGCGGCAACCCGCAGGACAGCTACGCAGACGAGATCGTCGCGGGCATTCGCCTGCATCGCCGCGTTGATTCGCTTACCGACAGCCTGCCGGAAGTCAAACAGGCGCGTCAGTATTTCAGCGATGAATTCCGCCGCGTTGCGCCGATTACGCTGGATGTGCTGTGGGATCACTATCTTGCACGGCACTGGCTAGAACTGGTGCCGGATACACCGTTGCAAGCCTTTATCGACGGCGCGCAGTCACAAATCGAACCGCATCTGGCGCAAACTCCCGAACGCTTTCAGAACCTGAATCGCTATCTGTGGCCGGAGCGCTGGATGACGCGTTACGCAGAGCTCCCGTTTATCGCCGATGTGCTGCACAGAATGTCGGTACGTCGCCCGAAACTGGCGGCACTATCCGGTTCTTTTCAGGATATCGAGCAGCACTACCACCAATTTGAAACACTCTTCTGGCAGTTTTATCCACGGATGATGCAATTAGCGAAAGCACAACAGCTGTAAGGAAGATCGCAGCGTTTCCATTTTTCTACGTGATATATTGCCCTTTCTATCAAAAGGGTTAATCTACTCTCTTGAAAGGAAATAGCGATGAGTTCAATAGGCAAAAGCTATCTCATTGATTGGTCTCTTTGCCTGTATTCACTCAGGCAGAATCCCTATACTGATCGCTGTTTTTACATCCTCCATCATTAACCGCTATCTACAGGAGTAATTATGGTCCTGGTAACTCGTCAAGCCCCAGACTTCACCGCAGCTGCCGTTTTAGGTAGTGGCGAAATCGTCGAAAATTTCAACCTGAAGAAACACATCAACGGTAAAGCTGCCGTGATCTTCTTCTGGCCGATGGACTTCACCTTTGTTTGTCCGTCAGAGCTGATTGCTTTCGATCACCGTTATGCCGAGTTTAAGAAACGTGGCGTAGAAGTGGTTGGGGTTTCCTTCGACTCCGAGTTCGTTCATAACGCATGGCGTAAAACCCCTGTGGACAAAGGCGGCATCGGCGAAGTGCAATACGCGATGGTTGCTGACATTAAGCGCGAAATCCAAAAAGCCTACGGCATTGAGCACCCAGAAGCCGGTGTTGCACTGCGTGGCTCTTTTCTGATCGACAAAAACGGCGTGGTTCGCCACCAGGTGGTAAACGATCTGCCGCTGGGTCGTAACATCGACGAAATGCTGCGTACCGTTGACGCCCTGCAATTCCACGAAGAACACGGCGAAGTGTGCCCGGCACAGTGGGAAAAAGGCAAATCCGGTATGGGCGCGTCACCAGACGGTGTAGCGAAATACCTGTCTGAGAACGCAGACAAGCTGTAATCCCTTCATTCTGCCTGTAGGGCACTCGATGACCAAGCCAGTTGCTATGCGACTGGCTTTTTCTTTGCCTGTGATTTTCCCTAATGTTCTTCCCCACGCCGCTCCAGCCTTCCCTACGTGATTCCAGATAGTACAAAAGGTTGACTGGGGACGCTAAATCTTTAGCCTTAACGTCACATCGTGTTAATACACAACAGATTCATTGGAATAAAGGAGAACGCATGCAACAAAATCTCGCTCTGTGGTTGAGAGAAGCAGGAATACAACACGCTAGCATCATTGCATTACTGATTGTTCTTGGGCTGATATTGCTCATTTCTGCCGTCATTCACCTGATTTTGCATCAGGTTGTGTTGAAAAGAATGGTTCTGCGTTCACTTAATAAGCCGGGAAAAACCGAGGGGCACGGGTGGAAACAGGCGTTAACGCAACATAACCTGTTTAACCGGCTGGCCTTTTTGCTACAAGGGGTAATCCTCAATATTCAAGTCTTTGTGTGGCTGCCCTCGCAGAGCGAAACTCGTGAAGCGCTCATCATCTGCTCCCAGGTGTGGATCATGATTTTTGCGCTGCTGTCTCTGTTCTCGCTGCTCGACGTTCTGCTCAACGTTTCCGCCCGGACCAAAATCGCGGCACAGTTGCCACTTCGCGGTATCTTCCAGAGCCTGAAGCTGATTGCCACCATCGTCATCAGTATTATGGTGGTGTCACTGCTCATCGGGAAATCTCCGCTGATTCTGATTAGCGGATTAGGTGCCATGGCCGCCGTGCTGATGTTGGTGTTCAAGGATCCGATTATGGGGTTGGTTGCAGGCATCCAGCTTTCCGCCAACGATATGCTCACGCTGGGAGACTGGCTAGAAATGCCGAAATACGGCGCTGACGGTGCCGTTATCGATATCGGACTGACGACGGTCAAGGTGAAAAACTGGGACAATACTGTTACGACCATCCCCACCTACTCGCTGGTGTCCGATTCCTTCAAAAACTGGCGTTCGATGTCGGAATCAGGGGGGCGGCGCATCAAGCGTAGCATCAACATCGATACCACCAGCGTGCATTTTATGACGGAAGACGAACAGACGCGATTGCTGCGCAGCAAGCTCCTTTCGACTTATATTCAGAATAAGAAGAGCGAACTGGATCAACACAACGCACAGTCCGATTCTGACCTGACATCGCCGTTGAACGGCCGCCGCCTGACCAATTTAGGCACGTTCCGCGCCTACCTTCAGGTCTATCTACGCTCGCATCCGGGTATTCATAAAGGGATGACCCTGATGGTACGGCAGCTTGCGCCAACGTCAGAAGGGGTGCCGCTGGAAATTTATACGTTTACCAACACTACAGCCTGGGTCGATTACGAAAGCATTCAGTCTGACATTTTCGACCATATTTTTGCGATTCTGCCAGAGTTCGATCTGCGCGTTCATCAAACGCCAACTGGTCACGATATGCGGATAATGGCACAGCAAATAACGACGCCAAAAGCGTAATCTCGATTCAAAAAAGGCGCTCAGGTGGCAATAACGCTCACTTAGGCCTAGATTTAGAGGGAAACACGGTAATGAGGTTCCCGCAAGGATGCCTCACACCGTGGTAGCCCGCGGTATCTCGATCCTTAAACGATCGGTATTATTCCAATGGGAGCGCTTCTCTCATAGCCATTGGCACTGTTAATTCTATGCAACCACCGCGTTCTGACGCTTCTTCTTCCAGAAATAGCCCGCTAAAAGCAGCAATATCCAAATGATGCCGACATACAGCGACACACGCGTGTCTGGGAAGTAGCCAATCAGGCCGATGATGAAGAACAGGAAGATAATACCGAACACAGAGGTCGCGATACCACCGCGCAGCGGGAACGCCAGCGCTTTCACTTCATCCGGGCTCAAACGGCGGCGGAACGCAATCTGCGAAAACAGAATCATAATCCACACCCACACCGTCGCAAACGTTGCCAGTGAAGCAATCACCAGGAAAACTTTGCCAGGCATAATGTAGTTCAGGTACACCGCCACCAGCAGCGCCGTCATCATCACGACGACCGTTACCCACGGAATACCACGTTTGGAAATGCGGCTGAACACCTTCGGTGCATGCCCTTGTTCCGCCATCCCGTGCAGCATACGGCCTACGCCGAAGACATCGCTGTTAATTGCCGACAGCGACGCGGTAATCACGACAAAATTCAGGATACCGGCCGCTGCCGTAATCCCCATATGTTGAAACGTCAGCACGAATGGACTGCCGTTGGTGCCGACCTGATTCCACGGGTAAATCGACATAATGACGAACAGCGTGCCGACATAGAACACCAGAATACGCCACGGTACAGAGTTAATCGCACGCGGGATGGATTTATGCGGATCTTTGGCTTCACCGGCGGTAATCCCGATGATCTCCACACCGCCATACGCAAACATTACCAGTTGCAGTGAGAGAATCATCCCCATCACACCGTTACTGAAGAATCCGCCATTGCTCCAGAGATTATGGATGCCCGTCGGTTCGCCACCGTTGCCGATACCCCAGACGATGATGCCGATCCCGGCAACGATCATGATGATAATAGTGGCAACCTTGAAGAAAGAGAGCCAGAACTCCAGTTCACCAAAGGCTTTTACATTCATCAGATTGATGGCGCCAATGATAAGCACCACGCTCAAGACCCACACCCAGTGCGGCACCGCAGGGAACCAGACGCCCATGTAAATGCCAAATGCGGTTACATCGGCAATGGCGACAATCAGCATCTCAAAGCAGTAGGTCCAGCCGGTGATATACCCCGCTAATGGCCCGAGATAATCTTGCGCATAGCGAGAAAATGAACTGGACTGTGGGTTGTGTACCGACATTTCGCCCAAGGCGCGCATGATGATATACGCGACAACCCCGCCGATCAGGTATGCCAGTAACACACTGGGGCCAGCCATTTGGATCGCACTCGCGGAACCATAAAAAAGACCGGTCCCGATCGCTGAACCAAGGGCGATAAAGCGAATATGCCGCGTGCTTAACCCACGCTTGAGCTTGGAAGATGGTTGTTCCATTGATAGCAACCCTGTCTTATAGAAAGAAAAACATTACAAAAAGAAAAACCACAGGCAAATACCTGTGGTGCAGAAACCTAACGTTGGGCCGGGGCAGTAAGATAGCCCCGCCGCTATCAGGCATTAACGATATTATTGATGTACCGTCACTTCCTGACGACCACACAGTCTGTCGTAAATCACTGCTACCAGTAAAACCAGCAGTGACGGTGGCAGCCAGGCCAACCCTTGCTCGCTCAGCGGCAGGTTGAGGCTCCACTCTGGCAACAGCGATTTTAAAGCCGACGATTTTATACTATCAATCATGCCAAATAACAGACTGACTAGCATGACGGGTGCCACAATACGTGAAGCGCTATTCCACCAACGCAGCGTAAAGCTCAGTAAAACCAGAATGATACACGGAGGATAGATCGCCGTCAGTACGGGAATGGAAAGTTGGATCAGATGGCTCAAACCGAGATTAGACACGACCATCGAGAACGTTCCTAGCACAAACACCAGCGTGCGATAAGATAGCGGCAGGTATTGCGCAAAGAATTCAGCACAGGCACAGGTTAGCCCCACCGCCGTTACCAGACAGGCGATAAAAATTAACAGCGCCAGGAAGCTGCTCCCCATGTTACCGAATGTGTGTTGCACATAAGCATGGAGAATTTCAGCGCCGTTCTGCGCCTGCGGCACAAGTTCACCACTGACAGAACCTAGCTGGAATAGGCTCAAATAGACCAGTGTCAGGCCAATACCGGCAATTAACCCAGCCCACACGGTGTAACGCGTCAGCAGAACAGGATTTTCCACCCCACGTGAACGCGCCGCATTGACGATCACGATACCAAAGACCATCGCGCCCAGCGTATCCATCGTCAGATAGCCGTTAACGAAACCATTAGAAAATGGCATATGCTCATACGCTTCTATCGTGGGAATCGGCGCACCCGCAGGCCACAGCACCGCCGCAATGCCCAGAATCGCCAGAGCAATAATCTTCAGCGGTGCCAACACGTGACCAACCGTATCCAGCAGTTTACCCGGATACAGGGAAATCCCGATAACGATAGCAAAATAAATCAGGCTATAAATCAGCAGTGGAGACGCCCCGTTGCCAACCAGAGGAGCCAGACCGACTTCAAACGACACGGTTGCCGTACGCGGCGTCGCGAACAGTGGCCCAACGGCCAGATAGCACACGGTGGCCAGAACCACGCCCGCTTTTTTACCAATTGGCGAGCTGAGCGCATCAACGCCACCGCCAACCCTAGCCAATGCGATCACGGTCAACACGGGTAGGCCAACGGCGGTCAGCAGGAAACCGAGGGCCGCAGTCCAAACGTGCTCTCCTGACTGCAATCCCACCATCGGCGGGAAAATAATATTTCCAGCCCCCACGAATAAAGCAAAGGTCATAAAACCTAATGCCACAATATCTTTGGAAGTTAAACGATGACTCATAGTTATGTCGTGTTGCCTGTATCAAATCGATAAAAAGAAAATTGTGTCGTTTATCGCCGCCGGAAGCCGTTCACAAAGGGTTAGCTAGGAGCATGACGCCAACACTCCCGCGACACGAAAATGGCGGTCATAGAAGTTATTTTTTGAACAGCCATATTGGGTGCCAAGTAAACCGTTTATAGCGCAAAAAGGCAAGCATAGATCAAACAACCAGAGCATTCAGCCAAACCATAACAAAAAATAAGAATATAAATTGGTTTATCATGATTTGCATAACACATGATTTGCGCATTTATCGATATTTAACTGCAATAAAACTGACAAAAACTGGCACAAAATGCATGATCTCTTGCATCATAAAAAAACATATTTCACAAAACGTTGTGGGCAAAGTAAAGGATAATAGTCGTAAAAAAAGGCCGGATCCTATGATCCAGCCTTTGTCTATCCATAATAGGGATGAGGTTACGTTATCGGTGTCGCCACACGCGATTGGCGATATCCACGACAAGCTTCAGCTTATTCCACTGCTGCTCTTCCGTCAGGCTGTTACCCTCTTCCGTTGAAGCAAAACCACACTGTGGGCTCAGGCAAATCTGGCTGAGATCGACATATTTTGCCGCTTCCGCGATACGCGCCTGCACCACCTCGGCATCTTCCAGTTCACCGTTCTTCGTGGTGATCAGTCCCAGAACCACCTGCTGATGACCCGGCTTCACAAAGCGCAGCGGCTCAAATCCCCCCGCTCTCTCAGTATCATATTCCAGGAAGAAGGCATCGACATTCACTTCACCAAACAGAATCTCTGCAACAGGCTCATAGCCGCCTTCAGAAATCCAGGTCGAGCGGAAGTTACCGCGGCAGACGTGTAAACCGATAACCAGATCCGCAGGTTTATCAGCCAGCGCTTTGTTCAGTACATCAGCGTATGTACGCGTCAGCTGTGCCGGGTCTTCACCACGTTCACGGATCTGGCGTTTTTGATCGTCAGAGCACAGATAAGCCCACACGGTGTCATCCAGTTGCAGGAAGCGGCAGCCGGCGTCATAAAATGCGTGAATCGCATCGCGCCAGGTTTGTGCCAGATCGTCGAAATAGTCAGCCAGATCGGGATAAACCGCCGCATCAATCGCTTTACGTCCGCCGCGAAAATGCATCACGCTAGGGCTGGGAATCGTCATTTTAGCGACCGCATCGCCAGAAATGCTGTTCAGGTAGCGGAAGTGATCGAGCATCGGATGCTGAGGGTTGAAACTCACTTTATCCACCACGCGAATCGCATGGGACTTCGTCTGAATACCGTTGAATTGAATACCCTGCTCAGCTTCGTAACGTTCCACGCCATGTAAATCGGTAAAGAAGTCGAAGTGCCACCAGGCACGACGCAGCTCACCATCCGTCACAATCTGCAAGCCTGCTTCACGCTGCTTTTCTACCACCCGCAGAATCTCACGATCTTCAATGTTACGTAGTGCGACATCATCAATCTCGCCCGCCTGATGTTGAAGACGAGCCTGCTTAATTGCAGCCGGACGTAAGAAACTGCCGACGATATCAGCACGGAAAGGGGATAAGGTGTTCGCCATGTGTCACTCCTGACATGTTGCCAGCACCAAGCTTGAGTAAAGAAGCATGCTGACAGATAGTTTCAATATGAAATATTTTCCCAGGTGGATAGTTACATTTAACCTTATTTAGCCATCTGGACGTCCAATCTTAAAACTATCCTGTCACGTGACAAACCGCAGGGCAATAGAAGAATTTTCACGTTACATGAATTTTCTTCATGTAACGTGAAAACATCACAAATTCATGAGGGAAGAGGCATTACTCTGGCAGACCAATCTGCTGACGCGCCTGACGACGCGTTTCTTCCGGTAGCGGTAAATAGCCATCCTGATTCACCAGCGACTGCCCCGTTTCAGACAGCACACGATCTAAAAATGCCGCCGTCAGTGCTTCCAGCGGCTGGCTGGGCGCTTTGTTCACATAGATGTAAAGGTAACGGATGTAGGGATATAAACCGCTGCGGATATTTTCAGTCGAGGGGTAAATGTAGTCGGTTCCTTGTGCGGCTAACGGCAGCATTCTCACGCCACTGGTGCGAAAGCCCACGCTGGCATAGCCGATGGCATCAGTTGAAGCAGCCACCGCCTGTACAACGGATGCCGAGCCAGGCAGCTCATTGACTTGAGGAAGGAAATCGCCACGGCATAGCGCCTTTTGCTTAAAGAACCCATAGGTTCCTGACGCAGAGTTTCGTCCATAGCGCAGTAACGTGCGCTTTTCCCAACGGCCATGCAAGCCGAGATCGCCCCACTGTTTTATCGGCTGGTAGTTACCGCAACGTTGCGTAATCGAAAAGATCGCGTCCAGTTGCGATAAATTCAGCCCAGGCAGCGGGTTATCCTGATTGACCAGTACGGCCAGCGCATCCATCGCGACCGGCACTGCCAGCGGTGGATAGCCATAGTGCTGGACGAACGCGTCAATTTCGCTGGCTTTCATCGCCCTGCTCATCGGCCCAAGCTGCGCCGCACCCGATGCCAGAGACGTCGGTGCAGAGGACGATCCGGCGGCCTGGATCTGTAAATTCACGTTCGGGTAATGCTGGCTGAAATCCGCCGCCCAAAAGGCCATCAGGTTAGCCAACGTATCCGACCCCGCACTGGAGAGGTTTCCCGCCAGCATCTGGCGAGGCTGTGCAACGCAAAATGCGCTGAACAGCAGTAAAAAAGCGCCCGCAATACGAGTGGCGGATGTCATGGGTAGCGTTTTCCGTCAGGCCGAAGGTTTCACCGTATTTTCAGCCAGAGAGGCAGGGACAATCAACCGATTCGGCAACGTAAAGACAAAACGCGAGCCTAGACCATCCTCACTCATGATTTCCAGACGGGAATCATGATGGCTGAGCGCATGCTTCACAATCGCCAGCCCCAGCCCGCTGCCGCCCGTCTGCCGTGAACGCGCCTTATCGACCCGATAAAAACGCTCCGTCAGACGTGGCAAATGCTCGGCCGCAATTCCCGGCCCGTTATCGCTAACCTGAAATTGCGCCCCTTGCGGGATCTTCTGCCAGCAGACTTCGATGCGCGTTCCCGCTGGCGTATGGTTAATCGCGTTATACACCAGATTGGATACCGCGCTGCGCAGCTGTTCTTCATTACCAAACACACAGAGATTTTCGTTCACACGAAAGACGATCTCATGGCGTTCCTGGCTTAGGGTCTGCGCTTCACGCTGTAACACGCGCAGCATCAGTGGAATATCGACTTTTTCATTCAGATCGATCGCCGTCGCCGCCTCAATGCGGGACAAGGTCAGCAACTGTTTGACCAACCCGTCCATACGCCGGGTCTGTTCCTGCATGGTATTCAGCGCTTTTCCTCGCAACGCTGCATCCAGCGTTTCTTCTTGCATCATTTCCAGATAGCCTTGCAACACCGTCAGCGGCGTACGCAGCTCATGGCTCACATTGGCAAAAAAGTTACGTCTGGCACCTTCAAGCTGGTGCATTTGCGTAATATCACGTACGACCATCAGGAGTTGCCCTTCGGAATAGGGCATCACGCGAAATTCAACATGGTGGGAATTATTCAACTGCAATGTGAGAGGGCGGCTAAAGTCTTGCCCTTTCATGTAATTGGTGAATTCGGGATAGCGTAATAAGTTGAGGATATTCTGACCGTTATCTTCCGGCCAGCGGAAATTGAGCAGATGCTGCGCCAGATGATTACACCAGAAAATCGTCCCTTCTTCGGTGGTGATCACCACAGCATCCGGCAAGGATTCCGCCCCGCTGCGAAACCGTTTGATCAGAAGCGCCAGTTCACGACGTCGGCGTCGATTACGCAACTGCATCTGGTAAAGCCCGTAAAACAGCGGTTCCCAGCTCCAACGCCCCGGTGGGGGCGTCATGCTGCGGTCAACCCACAGCCAATAAGAGAGTTTAAGCTGGTTATAAAAGTTCCAGCAGAGTAAGCCTAATACGGCGACCAGCAGAAACCAGGGCAGATAGCCAAAAATCAGCCCCAGCAACAACGCGGGCAAACAAAAAAAAGCCAGCTCCAATGCCAGCCTTTTCCAGGATAAACGTTCTAGCACGTTAATATATCTCCGGTTACGCTTACCTCAATAACGCGTTGAAAAACGGTAGCCCGTTCCCCGAACGGTTTGCACCATTTTGTCATGTCCGCTGGTTTCGAGCGCTTTACGTAGGCGACGAATATGGACGTCGACAGTACGATCCTCAACATATACGTTAGTGCCCCAAACATGGTTCAGCAACTGTTCCCGGCTGTAAACACGTTCAGGATGCGTCATAAAGAAATGCAGCAGCTTGAATTCCGTCGGCCCCATGTCCAATGCGTGCTCTTCGGTCGTCACGCGATGTGAGGAAGGATCGAGGCTCAGGCCGCGCATTTCAATGACTTCTTCCACCGCCATCGGTGAAATACGGCGCATCACGGCTTTGATACGCGCCACTAATTCTTTGGGTGAAAACGGCTTAGTAATGTAATCATCCGCTCCCACTTCAAGCCCGCGCACACGGTCTTCTTCTTCACCGCGTGCGGTCAACATCATCACCGGAATATCACGCGTCAGCGCCTCCCGCTTCATATGCTTGATGAATTGCAGGCCCGAACCTCCTGGCAGCATCCAGTCCAATAACACCAGTTCAGGGAATGGCTCCGACAGTTGCGTTACCGCACTGTCATAATCTTCGGCTTCAACTGGTTGATAACCATTTTGCTCCAGTACAAAGCAGACCATTTCACGAATTGGTGCTTCATCTTCCACGACTAATATGCGTTTTGCCATTGTTAATCCTGTCGTTAATCATCGTCGCTGTTAGCAGGCGAAAGGCATTATGCGTCAGTTTTATGACAGATTTATGAAAAACACCCGGATCTCTCCGCGCGATGTTACAGCGCATACATCCGATTTTCGAGCCGCTTTCCAAACTCCAGATTCCACCGCGACAGCCGTCCTCCCTGCTATATATAATCATGGCATGACGATGACAGAGCACCATGGCGACGGTACATCCTTTCACACAATGAATAATGACAACGCCACGCGGCATGAATATCGAGAGAACACAATGCGCATTATCCACACCGCCGATTGGCATTTAGGGCAATATTTTTATACCAAAAGCCGCGCCGCTGAACATCAGGCTTTTCTGCACTGGCTCATCGCTCAGGTGGAGCACCATCAGGTTGATGCCATTATAGTCGCAGGCGATATTTTTGATAACGGCTCGCCCCCCAGCTATGCGCGGGAAATGTATTATAGCTTCGTGGTAGAACTACAACGCACAGGCTGTCAGCTCGTTATTCTCGGCGGCAACCACGATTCCGTCGCGATGTTAAACGAATCCCGCGATTTGCTGGCCTGCCTGAACACACAGGTGATGGCCTGCGCCAGCGACGATCCGGCCCAGCAAGTGCTCATGCTGAAAAACCGTCAACAGCAACCCGGCGCCCTGCTCTGTGCCATTCCTTTTTTGCGCCCACGCGATGTCCTGGCCAGCAAAGCCGGACAATCCGGTGATGAAAAACAGCTAGCGCTACAGGCAGCGATTACCGCACACTACCAGCAGTGTTACCAACTGGCTTGCCAAATGCGCGACGAACTTGGCCTGCCGCTGCCGATTATTGCAACTGGGCACCTGACGACAATTGGCGCAACCGCCTCGGAATCCGTGCGCGATATCTATATTGGTACGCTCGATGCTTTTCCTGCTCAAGCTTTCCCCCTTGCGGATTATATCGCGCTCGGCCATATTCACCGCCCGCAGCGCGTGATGCAAAGCGAGCACATTCGCTACAGCGGTTCACCTATTCCGCTGAGTTTTGACGAACTCAACAGCGAGAAATCCGTTTGTCTGGTCAGTTTTACACCAGATTTACCAGCACAAATAGACATACTGCCTATTCCTGTCACTCAACCAATGCAATTGATTAAAGGTAGCCTGAGCGATATTGAACGACAGTTGGCCGCGTTTCAGGATTATCAAGGCGATAAACCGGTATGGCTGGATATCGAAATCAACACGCAGGATTATCTCAGCGACATGCAAAAACGAATTCAGACAATGACCGAGAACCTGCCCGTTGAGGTGCTTCTGCTACGCCGCACGCGCGAACAGCGCATGCAGGCTATAACGCAACAGGACAAGGAAACGCTGAACGAGCTCAGCGTACATGACGTTTTTGAACGCCGTCTGGCAACGGAGACAGAGATGGAAGAGGGTCGCCAGCAGCGTGTCCGTACGCTGTTTAATCAGGTTATTGATGAACTGGAAAATAGCGAGACGGCCAAATGAAGATTCTCAGTCTGCGCTTAAAGAACCTCAATGCGCTGAAAGGCGAGTGGAAGATCGACTTCACGCAGGAGCCATTTTCCAGCAGCGGCTTATTTGCCATTACAGGCCCAACCGGCGCGGGCAAAACCACGCTGCTGGATGCCATCTGTCTGGCGTTGTACCACGAAACACCACGGCTTGGCCTGCTTTCCGCCAGCCAGAATGACCTGATGACGCGTAATACCGCAGAGTGCCTTGCCGAGGTAGAATTCGAGGTGAAAGGCGTGGGATACCGCGCCTTCTGGAGCCAGCGTCGGGCAAGAAATGTCCCTGACGGCAATTTGCAGTCTCCCAAGGCCGAACTCGCGCGCATTGAAGACGGCAAAATTCTGTGTGAAAAACTCAATGATAAGAAAGAGATGATCACGCAGCTCACCGGACTGGATTTTGCCCGCTTCACGCGTTCCATGATGTTGTCGCAGGGGCAATTTGCTGCCTTTCTCAATGCGAAAGCAGACGACCGCGCAGAGCTATTGGAAGAACTAACCGGCACGGACATTTACGGCCTGATTTCCGAACGCGTGTATGAAAAGCACAAACAGGCAAACGTAGCATTGAATACGCTACAGGCTCGTGCTTCCGGCATTCAGTTGTTGACGGCTGAACAGCGTCAGCAGGTGGAAGAACAACTTGCCGAGCTGATTCAACAAGAACAACGGGGCAACGCCGAGCGTGAGCAAGCGCTGACTACGCTACGCTGGTTTGAACAACTGACACAGCGGCAAACGCAGCTCAGCCACACACTGGCACAATATTCGGGTGCTGAATCCGCCATTCAGCAGGCTAAGCCGCAGCTCGACAAGTTAGCCAACAGCGAACCCGCTGAAAAACTGAGGCCGTTATATCAGGAACGAGAACGCTATCGGCAAGAGTCTCTTGTGCTCGCCCAGCACATTCAACAACTGACCGAAAAGCAGGCCGCCGAGCAGGTGACATTAACCGCGCTACGCCAGCAGGAAGGCAAAGCAGAGCAGGATGTTAGTGAGCACAAACGGGTACGGCAGCAGCAAGAGCAGATGATCAACGAACAGGTTGTGCCACTTGACCATCGCATTACTACGCTAGTGCAGCAAAAAGCGCAGCAACAGGACGAGCTGGCAAAAACACAGGCTCGCCTGCACGCCGACGAAAGCAAACAAGCCCAGATAGCAGCAGAGCAACAGCAGGCTAAACAACAGCTTGAACAGATTCAGTCTTACCGTCAGCAACACGCACATCATCAGCAATGGGGAGAGCGGTTGCCTCTGTGGCGCACCCAGTTTCGGCAGTTGAGCCAGCTTCAGGGCGAGCAGCAGAAGCTGGAGCAAAAACAGGCACAGCACGCCGAACAGTCGACAGCGCTACAACAAGAGGGCATGGCGCTAGCGGCGCAGCTGCGTGAACAGCAAACGGCAGTAAATGCAGCGCGCCAGCAGTTCACGCAACATGATGAAACGCGGCAACATCAGGACGCGCACCAGTCGTTTTCCACCCTGCACCAGCGATTTAATCAACTGATTGATCAGCGAACGGCATGCCGACAGTTCGCAACCGTCAGCGACCAGTTCCAGCGCCTTCAGGTGCGCAAACAGCAATATCTCGCCAAACAGGTTGAGATACAAGGACATATCGACCAGTCACAAATATTACGGAAACAGCAACAATCCGAGTATGAACAACGCAGCCAGCATCTGGCCGATTTGGAAACGGTGTACTGGCAAGAAGAGCGTATTGTTAGGCTGGAAGCTGAGCGGCAACGGCTACAGGCAGGAGAAGCGTGCCCGCTTTGCGGCTCAACCGAGCATCCGGCAATTGAACGTTATCAGGCGCTGCAACCGTCTGATACCCAACAACGCCTGACGCACCTACAGCAGCAAGTGAACCAGTTAACAACAGCGCTGGCGAATACAACGGCGCTGCTGGTTTCGCAAGAGCAGCAGCGGGAACAACTGCAACAGGACATCGCTCAGTGCGATAGCGAACATCACACCCTGATCCAACAGTGGCAAGATGTCAGTGAGCGCTTACAAGTTAACTACTCGCTGGAACAGCAGGACGACATCGCAGCCTGGCTTACACAGCGTGAAGCCGAAGAACAGGCTATTCGGCAGCAGATTACCCTCCGCGAGCAACTACAAAAACAGTGGCAGGAAAGTAAGGATTTACTGACTGCCGCAGAGGCATGGCAGCGGGAGCTCGACCAGAAAATCGTGCTGAACGCTCAGCAACACACGTCGCTACGCGTTACGCAGGAAGAAACAGCCCAGTCACTGCAAAATGTGCACCAGCAGCTCACTCAACATACTCAGGAAATGATGCAGACGCTGGCAACAGTAGGGCTCCTTCTGCCAGACGCTGACGCACAAGATGACTGGCTGGCTCAGCGCGAGAACGAATGGCAAGTCTGGAAAGCCAAAGAGCTGGAACAATCTCGCTTAATTCCCCTGTTAGCCACGCTGAACAGCGATCTTCAGCATCTGCACCACAGCGTGACAGAGGCGACACAGTTGATCCAAACACAGCAACAGCAGTTGGCACAGCACCTTACGTTGCTCAGCGCGAGCCAACAAGAGCGGCAGAAACTGTTTGGGGACAAGCAAATCGCCGATGTGCGCGAACAGTTACAGCGAACCAGCCAGCAGTATGACGATGCGCTCAGGCTAGCCCTGTCAGCTCGTCAGCAAACCGAAACGACGTTGAGCCGTCTGACAGGTGAGCTGGCTGGCAAACAGCAGCAATATGAACAAAATTCGCGCCAGTATCAGAGTGCGATCGAACGCTTTACTCAGGCATTGCAGCAAAGCACTTTCTGTGATGAAACGGCCTTTCTCCATGCACTGCTTGATGAACAGGAACGCCAGAGGTTGCAGGCATTAAAGGAAACGCTGTATCAGAACTTGCAGCAGGCGGCGGCGCTGCGCCAGCAGGCTGAAGGAGAGTTGCTCGCCCATCAGCAACAGCGGCCAGCATCCCTGACGGAGGGCGTCACGCAGGAAGCAATACAGCAGCAGTTGGCAGCGCTGGATGAAACGCTGAAAACCAATCTGCGGCAACAGGGAGAGTTCCTGCGCCAGTTGGCTGATGATAAACAACAGCGTCAGAGCCAGCAGGATTTACTTAACGAGATCGCCCAAAGCCAGCAAAGAAATGACGACTGGGAGACGCTAAACTCGCTGATCGGTTCAAGTAAAGGGGATAAGTTCCGCAAATTTGCTCAGGGGCTGACTTTGGATCATCTGGTCTATCTCGCTAATCTCCAGCTTGAACGCCTGCACGATCGCTATCAGCTAAAACGTAAGCCCGGTGGCGAACTGGAACTTCTGGTCATGGATACCTGGCAAGCGGATGCCGAGCGTGACACAAAAACACTATCCGGCGGCGAGAGTTTTCTGGTCAGTCTGTCGCTGGCATTAGCGCTGTCCGATCTGGTCAGCCATAAAGCCAGTATCGACTCACTGTTTCTGGATGAAGGCTTCGGAACGCTAGATGCCGAGACGCTGGATATCGCGCTGGACGCGTTGGATAACCTGAACGCCTCGGGTAAAACCATCGGCGTTATTAGCCATGTCGAAGCCATGAAAGAGCGTATTCCGGTACAGATCAAAGTGCAGAAGATTAACGGACTGGGTGTCAGCCGGCTGGCACCGCAGTACGCCGTTTAGCGATTATTCGATCTGCGATTACTCCGTCTTCGACCAAAGCCAGGCGGCTCCGCGTACCCCGCTGGAGTCGCCGTGAATGGCCTGAAGTACGGGAGTTTCGCACTCGCCGCCAAAGATCCACGGTTTAATCTTTTCCGGCACGGTTCGATAAAGGCGAGAAACGTTGCTCATGCCGCCCCCCAGCACCACCACATCTGGGTCGAGCAGATTGATCACATGCGCCAGCGATTTTGCCAGACGATGCTCATAGCGCTGCAACGCCAGCTCGGCGATGGGATCGCCCTGTTCTGCTAAGGCAATAATGGCCTCGCCCTTATGCTTCTGGCCGCTCAGGCGCTGGTAATCCACGGCAAATCCGGTACCAGAGATAAACGTTTCAATACAGCCAGACTTACCGCAGTAGCAGGGAACCGTCTGCCGATAGCGCAGTTCGTCTTCATCCATCCAGGGCAACGGATTATGCCCCCATTCACCCGCAATACCATTGCCGCCGACATGAGCCTGACCGTTCAGCGCAATTCCCGATCCGCAGCCGGTTCCAATGATGACCGCGAAGACAGTTTGCTTCCCTGCCCCTGCGCCATCAACCGCCTCTGAAACCGCGAAACAGTTCGCGTCATTGGCGACCCGAACAGGCCGATTCATTAGCGTGGAGAGATCGCGATCCAGCGCCTGACCGTTGAGCCAGGTGGAGTTAGCGTTTTTTACCTTCCCGGTAAACGGCGACAGCGTACCGGGAATCCCTACGCCGACGCTGCCGCGACAGCCGGTCGCTTTTTCAGCCATCTCTACCAGCGTAGCGATAGTCCGCAGCGTTCCCGGATAGTCATTTCTTGGCGTCGGCATACGCTGCCGAAAACGTTCCTGTCCCTCATCATCCAGCGCGATAGCTTCCGTTTTCGTCCCACCCAGATCGATACCGATTCTCATAATGTTTCCCCACATGTTGTAAACAGGCCCGCGCTCCCAGAGATACTGAGGTTGCCGACAAAGTTGGTCGAGTGGTGGTCGTTCTTGTTACGCAATGTTCGTTCTTGTTTCACAAAAGCCAGTGTGTCACTGGTCTGAAAACTTTCTTAATAGAGATAATCAAAGAAAGCAATCAGTTGCAATCCAAAGCGTGATAGGTATTCCTCTGAATCCCGGTATTTTATTCTACATTGCGGCCTCGAATTCGTTATCATGCGCGCAACATTGCAAACCCGCGTGCAAACCTGCGCGCCCAGTCAGGGATAACACCATGTTGTGGTTTAAAAACTTAATGATTTACCGCCTAAGCCGGGACAGCGCACTGTCCAAAGATAACGTGTTATCTGCGGATGAACTGGAAAAACGGCTCAGCGCTTTCACGTTCACTCCGTGCGGCAGTCAGGATATGATGAAAACGGGCTGGGTATCGCCGATGGGATCGCATAGCGATGCCTTAACGCACGTCGTAAATGGTCAAATCGTTATCTGCGTCCGTAAAGAAGAAAAAATCCTGCCATCTCCGGTCATCAAGCAAACCCTTCAGGCCAAAATTGAGCGACTGGAAGCGGAACAGCACCGTAAGCTGAAAAAAACCGAAAAAGACTCGCTGAAAGACGAAGTGCTGCATAGCCTGCTACCGCGTGCGTTTAGCCGTTTCAGTCAGGTCTGGATGTGGATCGATACGGTTAACGGCCTGATTATGGTCGATGCCGCCAGCGCCAAAAAAGCGGAAGATACGCTGGCGCTGCTGCGCAAAACGCTGGGGTCACTGCCCGTTGTGCCGCTGACGATGGAAAACCCTATTGAGCTGACGCTGACCGAGTGGGTACGCTCTGGTGAGCCAGCCGCTGGTTTCACGTTGCAGGATGAAGCAGAGCTAAAAGCCATTCTGGAAGACGGTGGCGTCATCCGCTGTAAAAAACAGGATTTGGTCTGCGATGAAATCGCTGTGCATATTGAAGCTGGCAAGCTGGTCACCAAGCTGGCGCTGGACTGGCAGGAACGTATTCAACTGATTTTGTCCGAGGACGGTTCGGTAAAACGATTGAAGTTCTCCGATACGCTGCGCGAACAAAACGACGATATCGATCGGGAAGATTTTGCTCAGCGGTTTGATGCCGATTTCATTTTGATGACCAGCGAACTGGCTGCATTGATTGCGAATCTGATTGAAGCGCTGGGCGGTGAAGCCCAACGTTAATGCTGTCGATTGTTAATACAGTCGATCGCTAATACAGTCGTTCGCTAATGCAGTCGGTGATTGCCCGCCGTCGTTCTGGCAGCGGGCAATACATCCTTAGTGACGAATCCGTTAGACCCGGAATGCCCCAACCACGGCATTCAGTTCTTCAGACTGTGATTGCAACGCCCCCGACGCAGCAGCAGACTCCTGCACCAGCGCGGCGTTTTGTTGCACCATCGAATCCAACTGTGCGACTGCTTTGTTGATTTCGTTGATGCCACGCATTTGCTCATCCGCCGCGTGCGTAATTTCAGACATCACAGAGCTCACCGTAGACACGCCGCCGACAATTTCATTCATCGTATCGCTGGCCTGACGAACCTGCACAGAGCCTGACGTCACGCTGGAAACCGTCGATTCGATCAGCTCTTTAATTTCTTTTGCAGCCTGTGCACTGCGCTGTGCCAGACTGCGAACTTCACCAGCAACCACCGCGAAACCACGGCCCTGCTCACCCGCACGCGCCGCTTCTACCGCAGCGTTAAGCGCTAGAATGTTAGTCTGGAATGCAATGCCATCGATCACGCCGATGATATCGCCGATTTTCCCAGACGCGACCACGATCTCTTCCATCGTGACAATCACATCGGAGACCACTTTTCCGCCCGTGCCTGCATCTTTCGACAGCAGCAGTGCCTTAGCGTTAACCTGCTGCGCCGAGCCTGCCGACTGCGTCACTGCTGCGGAGATTTCTTCCAGCGAGGCCGCCGTTTGCTGAATACTTGATGCCGCAGATTCAGTACGCGCAGAAAGATCATTGTTCCCTGCTGAGATTTCATTCGCCGCTACCTGAAGCGAGGCGCTGATATCCCGAATCTGAATCATGACCTGACTGATCTTATCGACAAAAATGTTAAACGAGCGGGCAATTTGCGCGACTTCATCCTGCCCTTCATCCGGCAGGCGCTGCGTCAAATCGTTATTGCCGTTGCTGATGTCATCCATTGCGTCGCGGATTTGCAGCAGGCGCTTGAGCGTTGACGTGATAATAAAGCCAATAATCAACGTCCCCAGCAGCGCGATAGCAACCAGTGTGATGACCGACGTAGACAACAGAGAACGCATGCCCGCCATAGCTTCAGCTTTATCCAGCGCGACCAACATAAACCAGTCCGTACCGGTAATCGGTTTCGCCAGCACCAACTTCGCTGACCCGGAAAAATCCACATCGCGAGCGCTGTTTGCTGAAAGAATGTCGTTCAGGTTAATCGCAGGAGCAATTTCGGTGATGTTTTTCAGCGTCAGTTCTTCATCCGGGTGCGCAATGATCGTGCCGCTGCGGTCAATCAACACACCGAAACTTTCCGGGCTTGGGTTGATAGCTTTGACGTTTTCGATCACACTCTTCATTGTGACGTCGCTACCGACCACACCCCGAACCGTTCCCCCTTCCACGACAGGCGCAACGAAAGAAACCACCAGCGTATTCGTTACCATATCAACATACGGCGCGGTTGCTAACGGCTTACCCTCTTTTAGGGCCTGCTGATACCAGGGTCTGACAGTCGGGTTGTAATCGGCAGGAATACCGCCAGGATCGGCAAATTTGGCGGTGCCATTGGCGTAGCCCATGTACACGTTCAGGAACCCGCCAGATGCCACAATCTGTTTAAACAACGGGATCGGATCTTCATCCATTATCGCGCGGTCATGCAGCGCAGAAATCATCTGCGTTTTAGACGCAACCCAGTCGCTGATAGCGATACTATGGCTAGTCGCTACCGCATCCAGCGTATTCTGGATCGATTCTTTATTAGCGTTATTGGCTATGGTGTAATTAAGAAAGGTATTAATAACAAGCGAAAGTATAACAATGGTCGAACAGGCCGCAAGGATGCGGGAACGCGTTGTTTTCAGCATAAAATACTCTTTGCATAGAATAGTTATACGATCCATAACGGCAAAGAAAAATAAAACTTGAATGCGATCACATTCCAACGCTGCCATTTATCTTAAAACCCGAAAAAACACTTAATATGTTCAACCAAATCATGATGTAAAAAAAATATATAAAATGGCATTAAGACCAACAAAACAATACAAGAATCCAGTAAAAACAAAAACAGAAAAATAAATAACTTATCATTTAACATAAGATAAAACTATCGATGAGCATCGTAACCTATTACACCTTAACAATTACGGGATTACTCCTAATCATCTCATCATTATTTGTACAGGTAATTAATAAAAACCATTAAATAAAATCGTTCATATATGAAAGTAATGCACGCAGTTACAAAAAGAGCGGGAGAGTCTTCGGTAGAGTATTATGCTGAAAATCATTTCACTTAGTTTATTTTTATGCGATGAGATGACTGAACATTTTCAGTATAGACTGAATAATACCAGTGGTATTATAGAACCTATGTTGGCTGGTCAGGGTCAGAGAAGAATGGAACACGCGCATGCTCAATTAATAGAACAGCTTACTCAGCGCTTTGCGGCAGTTGACAATACACCGCTCTACCTGAAATTTGCCGAAACGGTAAAAAACGCCGTGCGCAGTGGCATGCTGGAGCATGGCAATATTTTGCCGGGCGAACGCGACCTGAGTCAGTTGGCTGGTGTATCGCGCATTACCGTGCGTAAAGCCATGCAGACGCTGGAAGAAGAAGGTGTAGTGACCCGCGTGCGCGGCTACGGTACGCAAATCAATAATATATTCGAGTATTCGTTGAAAGAAGCGCGCGGATTTTCACAGCAGGTCGTACTACGAGGTCAAAAACCTAATACGCTGTGGGTGAACAAACAAATTGTAAAAAGCAGTAAGGACGTCGCTGAACAGTTGGCAATTGCGCCAGAAACCCCTGTTTTTCTATTGAAACGTATTCGCTACGTCGATGAGGATGCCGTTTCAATTGAAGAGTCGTATGTCCCTGTTGAGTTGATTGCTGACGCTGAAGATATCGGCGTCTCACTTTATGCCTATTTCCGCAGCCAGAACATCAATCCACAGCGTACACGCAGCCGCGTCAGCGCACGCCTGCCGGATGCCGAGTTCCAGTCCCACATTCAGCTTGATAATACAGTACCGGTTCTGGTCATCAAGCAGGTGGCGCTCGACCAGCAGAACCGGCCCATCGAATACAGCATCAGCTACTGCCGTAGCGATCTATATGTGTTCGTCTGCGAGGAGTAATCGGGCACGAAGCTCAACCTGCGTGGGTGCGCAATCTCCGCCACGGTGACTCACGACATACGCAGCAACCGCATTCCCCAGCGTGACCGCCTCTGCCAGCGGCCAGCCTGCGGCCAACCCCGCTAGCGTTCCTCCCGCGTGGCTGTCTCCCGCGCCGATGGTATCTACCACCGTTGCCGGAAACGGTGGGATAACGCCCTCAGAATCGATATCAAAATACCACGCCCCCGCGTTGTCCTGACGAATAATCACCGGTGCACGGTACGTCTCCCGCCAGGCGCGTCCCAGCGTTTGTACATCAGCCGACACGCCGAGCATTTCCGCTGCTACCTCCGCTTCCTGACGATTAAAGGAAACGACAGGGTGAAGCGCCATAATACGAGCCATCATTTCGGGAGAAATATCGGCGATACGTGGGCCAAAATCGATAAACGGGGTAGCGTCAGGCAAGGTTTCCAGCCAGCTCACCAGACGCTCGCCGCACGGTGCCGCCAGTTGATAGCCGGAAAGATAGACCAAACTCCCCGATGCCACGGATAACGATGCCAGCCAATTATCACTCCACTGGTTCTCAACGCCGCTGAAGGACATAAACGTCCGTTCGCCATCCGGTTCAACCAGCGCCAGACACCAGCCGTTGTCTCCCGAATCAGTTTGTACCACCGTGGTGAGGTTCTGTTTTTCCAGACTGTGACGAATGATATCCGCCCACACGCCCTGCCCGACCGGCAAGGCGTTTTGTGCTTCCACCCCAAGGCGTTTAAGCGCAATGGCAATATTCAAGGCGCAGCCGCCAATATTCACGCTTTGCTGCTTCAGTTCGATATCACATCCGCGATACGGCAATGCGTAAGCATCGGCAATCACGTCGATTACTGCGGCTCCGATGATGGTCAGCGGCTGACGCGTCGTTAGCTCATCCAGTTTTTCGGCAAGTTCGCAGGCCTTCATCCCCCCTCCCGTGCTGAGCGATATTGCAGAAGCAGACTGGCATAGCGACGAAAATCAAGCTGGTTAATGTCATCCAGCTCCTGCTTCAACCCGGCATCAATCGCCGTTACCCCATGTAACGCACCGCATATCGCAGTCGCCATCGCCCCGATCGTATCGGTGTCTCCACCAAGGTTGGCACACAAAATCGCACAGCGGTTTGGATCGGTTTGCGCCAGTTCCACCATCGCGATGGCCGTCGCGACAGATTCAATGGTGCTCGTTCCCGCACCAATCAGTTGATAAAGCTGCTCGCTGGCGCTTTCTGTCCCCTTTGCGCTACGGACAATATTCAGTGCTAATTCCAGACGGGCGGCGAGAGAGGCGCTAAACGTGGTGATACGTTTTTCCTGCGCGTAGCGCGCCACTGACGGCAATGCATCGACGATGGCCTGCCAGTTGGCACCGTCAATCGCACGGGAAATAGCCCAGGCAATCACGACCGCCCCCGCAATCGCCACATCGGATTTATGCGTCGGGCTGGATGCCAGCGCCACCTGATCGATAAATTCATCGAGATGGTGCGCAGGCAACAAGCAACCTAGCGGAGAGGCGCGCATGGCCGCGCCATTCGTGACGCCATTATTTTCCAGTTCACTGACCGGTGTACCCTGACGGATAGCCTTCAACGCAATTTTGGACGTTGGGCCGAGCACATTTTTATTAAACGCATCGAACGATTCCGCCCATTTCAGGATGTGGCGACCAATCGCATCAGCATTAATTTCCCCCTCACATTCAATGATCGCGTCGGCCAGACTCAGCGCCATCGAGGTATCGTCGGTAAACTCGCCGCGGCCAAAGTAACACGCCGCATTGTTTTCCGCTGGGCCGGGTAAAAAGCGATCGATCCAGCCGAAACGTGCCTTCACACGCGTTCGGGGCCACAGTTCCGATGGCATCCCCATCGCATCCCCTAAAGCCTGGCCATATAAGGCACCGAGAATACGTTCCTGTTTCATTTGTTTTCCTCTGTACTGAAAGGCTGATTTGCGCCTTCTACATTAATTGTCGAACCGGTTTTAATCGGAGAACCTGTTTGAATCGGAAGAATAGTTTTGTCCGATTCCCGGAACAGGAAGATAAAGATCAGCGCAATAATCCCGATCATCACCGCCCCAAAAAGCCACATGCCGGTCCAGTTGAAGGTCAGACCGTTCACCGGTTCGCCGTAAGCAAAAAGTTTCTCCATCATCACGCCGCCCAAACGGTATCCCAACAGGCTGCCGAAGCCCTGACAGCACAGCGTAATCAGCCCCTGCGCTGCCGTGCGCATATGCACCGGCGCTTTTTTATCCACGTAGATATAGGCGGTAACATAGTAAAAATCGTAACTCACGCCATGCAGCAGAATGCCGAGGAACAGCAGAGCGTACGTGAAATAGTGGTATGCGTCGCCGTAGACAAAGAAGACATAGCGGATAGCCGCCGTAATCAGCCCCAGCAACAATACCTTTTTAATACCAAAGCGTCTGGTGAAAAACGGGAGCGCCAGCATGAAGAAAATTTCCGAGAACTGACCCAACGTCATCCAGCCTGTCGCATTTTTCATGCCGACTTCAGTGAGGAAGCCTGTGGCAAAAATGTAATAAAACGCCAGCGGCATCGCGAACAAGAAGGAGCAGACAAAAAACACCAGAAAGTTTTTGTCTTTCAGCAATACGATCGCGTCCAGCCCCAGCATGACTTTAACATCCAGCTTGCCGGTGCTTTTCGGTGGCGTATTGGGCAGGAAAAAAGCAAAGAGACCAAGCAACGCAGAGCTGCCAGCGGTAATCAATAATGGAATATTGGTGGGAGAAATATCGCTAAATCCAAGCCATGTCGGCAGAAAACCGCATACGATACCCGAGGCGATCCAACCGATCGTCCCCAATACACGAATGCGCGGGAAATCCCGCTCTACATCGGCAACATGCGAGAAGGCGATGCTGTTAGTCAGGGCGATAGTCGGCATGTAGGTTAACGAATAGGCCAGTAACAGCGGGAAGAAATACATGAATTCCGTTTGCTGCGCCGCCAGGTACATCAGTATCGCTCCGGCAAACATCAGTACGGCCAGCACCTTTTGCGCGGCAAAGAAGCGGTCGGTGAGTGACCCCACCAGAATCGGTGACAAGATAGCGGCAATAGCGGTACAGGCATACGACCAGCCGATTTCGCCCGCCGTGAACCCGCTTTTGCTCAGATACAGCCAGAGTGGAACAAACCAGGCTCCCCAGATAAACCATTCAACGAACATCATGAACGACAGCTTTGCTGTAGTTTTCATATTTACATCCTTCATGACAAAGTCAGGTACACCTTTAAAATACCAGTTAATAATACCTTTTAAATACCTTTGCGTTCATTATTTGAACCACTTAACATTTTTGCAGCATTATTTATTACCATTAAGAAAAGAATGGCAGAAAGGTACACAAGCAGAGCGGGATGAAAAGTGGGAATGACGCAGAATCAGCATAAAAAACGCCGCGTGGTATAGCACACAACGCGGCGATAAGGATATAGACTATAAAAATAAAATAGGTATTACAGGTACTTACACAGATAAGAAGTCGGTTCGACTACCTGCAAATTGAACTCACTTTTTCCCGGAACGAAAAACGTTTCTCCCGGTGTAAAAACCTGCCAATCCGGCGCGCCTGGCAACAGCACTTTCAATGCCCCGGTGATAACCGTCATTTCTTCCGGCTGCCCGGTTCCAAACGTGTATTCACCCGCATCCATGACGCCGACACTCGCGCGGCCAATGCCGTCGCCTTCAAAACCGATTGATTTGACCTTCCCTGCAAAATACTCACTTACATTCAGCATAGCGCGGCACCTATCGTCGAAAAATTCAGAAAATTCATCTTAAAAGGAGAGTCGCGCCACTGTCACGATCTATTCATTGAAAGTTAGTGTTCGGTAACACTGACTGGTGATTATTTTGCCAATGTTCGGCCACCGTCCTACGCGGCCGACAAACGCAGCACCTTCAATATGTTTGTCACAATCGCTTCCGGTGCCTGCGATGCATCAATGACGTGGTGCGCGACACCGCGATACAGCGCCTCGCGAGCAGCCAAAACATCGGCCATCTCTTGCGCGATAGGACGACCAGTCAGCGTGGGCCGCAGGTTATCCTGCGGGTCTTCTTCCAGCCGCTGCGCCAGCAGTTCCGCATCCGCATGAAGATAAACGACGGTGCCTTTATCATGCATAAAGCGTCGGTTAGCTTCCGCAAGCACCATACCGCCGCCCGTCGCGACGATGCAACGGTTAGACGTCACCAGTTGAAGCGCCAGACTTTCACGCTGGCGGAATCCATGCCATCCTTCCTGCGCGATCACATCAGCCACCGTCATATTGGTGGTCTGCTGCATAAACAGGTCGGTGTCGACAAAGTCATATCCCAACGCCTGCGCCAGCTGATACCCAACGGTGCTCTTCCCACAGCCTCTGGCACCAACCATAAAAATGGGGTGTGTCATCTAATGACGTATCCTTCTTCTTTAACTCGCCCACTCCGTCATACTTCAAGCTGCACGCGCGTCGGCTGTCCCGCAACTCGGACTATTTCGGGTATCAAAGATAAATGGGGTGATTACCTGCTTTGTCGTGGGCTGAATCATACCGATAAAATCAACAGAGAGGGAAGTGACTTCTCAGTGGTAACGACAAGTTGCACGGCCAAAAGTAAAAATTCAATGACCAAAAGCAAAAAGCCCCGCGTTTAAAAGCGGGGCAATGACACAAAAAACCGCTCAGGCGATTAATACGTGTGGAAGTAATCCTGAATCACCGCAGGGTTCGTCGTTTTCGTCAGCGCCAGCATCAACAGAATGCGTGATTTAGCCGGGCTCAGAGAATCGGCAACCAGACCAGGCTGGCCGGCATCGGGTGGTACGATACCGCTGCCGGTACGGCTGGATCGTACCACAACAATGCCTTTGCTTTCCGCTTTACGGATACCGGCGTCACTGCGTTTAGATACGCTACCTGCGCCCATACCCGCATACACAATGCCTTTTACGCCGTGTTTGATGGCTGCGTCATACATGTACTCTGGATCGTCCTGATAGCCATAAATAATGTCGACGGCTGGCAGTTTATCTACGTTAGTCACATCAAATACGGAACGCGTGGTATGGATTTTGTCCAGACGAGTCTGGTAGTAAACTTTGTCACCAATCATCACGCCCAGATAACCCTCTTCCGGCGCTTTAAAGGTATCCAGCGTAGAGGCGTTGGTTTTGCTGATGAAACGGGCAGAACCGATACGGTCGTTCAGCACCACCATCACCCCACGACCACGGGAGTTTTTATCCGCTGCGACTTTTACCGCACCGTACAGGTTCATTGGGCCGTCGGCGCTGATTGCCGTTGCCGGACGCATCGCAGCGGCAAAGACGACTGGTTTGTCACTCTTCACCGTCAGGTTCAGGAAGTAAGGCGATTCGTCGAGCGTATCCGTACCGTGCGTAATCACTACGCCATCAACATCGCTGCGTGCCAGCAGCTCGTTGACGCGCTTGCTCAACTTCAGCAGAACATCGCTGGTCATATTTTCACTACCGATGCTGGCAATCTGCTCACCAGAGATATTGGCAAGTGTTTTCAGCTCGGGCACCGCTTGAATCAGCGTCTCTACGCCCAGCGCCCCCGCTTTGTACCCTGTGGTTTGCGTGTTGGCCGCGGCGGAACCCGCAATCGTACCGCCCGTTGCCAGAATAACAATGTTAGGTAGATTTTCTGCCGCATTTGCCAGAGACGAAAAACAAACAAAAACAACAACGAATAATGCGTTAAACATCCGTTTCATAACATATACCAACTTATTGAGTTAAGTGGCAGACCAGATACGTCAGGCACCTGATCTGTAAGTAAAAAACCTCAACTCTGTTGGCAATCTGCCAACATTGGCGCTTATAATGCCCCAGAATTCAACGAATTAATATATGCCTGTAAAACTTCATGTTAACCGTGTGTTATAACTCACAGCAAGGCGTTCAGGCACGCTGATTTGCACTACCGGCTAATCTGTGCCACCGCATCCTGCGAGGCCTGTTCACGCGCTTCGCCCGTCAGTTCAAACAGCATTCCCTGATGCATTTCAAGCAGGCGATTGGCATGTTAGGAGAAAGCCACGCCACAGGATGACGGCGCATTATCAAAAGACTTGGCGTTATTCATTACCCGCAACGTCCCCCCTTTATCGATTAGTAAGATGATGCCAGAAGGCAGAGAAAGCGGGCCGCGGAGAAAGACGGAAGTGCTCCCTGCACTCAATCTACTGCTTTCCTTGCCCAACGTTATTCAGGGCTTTCTGAATGCTGCTGGTTGCCGTAATGCTGCCCGCTCTAACACCGTACAGGTGGCGGGAACTTTCGGCTCATTTACCCTATCGGGAATCAGAAGCCCATGCCGATGCGCTGAACAGGCCGATAAGCCCTAGTGATAATGATAAAATTCGTTTTCCTTATTGGTATTCCATATCAAACCTTTCCTTATGGATATCTGCAATTTTGTTGTTACCTAAAAATAAATTTCATTTTCTTTTTATTAATAAGAAAAATAAAACCCTTTATAGAAACTAAAAATTGTCGTACATGAATATGTAGAATAATAAAAGTCCATTCACATAAAAAATTTCAATGCTCATTCAGAGAAGCATTCAATTTCATTGAGTGGTTAAAACATAACCAGAAAAGTAAATGAAACATCAACGAAGCGTAGGAACAAACCGAATCCAGTCCTGCCTGGCCGTTAGCAGATGATAAGATTTTTATCTCTTCAGAACACTCATTTTTCTTATTTTTAATAAGAATTTTCAGAAAATTAATTCATGGCAAATAATTAAATTAAATATAATAAAAAAAACACACGTTAAATATAAAATAATCACAAGGCAAACTAAACAACCCAATCAATCTAAATATTTTTTCTAATCATTATTAATTTCACATTCCTTGTTATATAATCCTCCCGATGCGCAAGGACTCCCTCTTTATTCAGAATAAATAAAGAGAAAAAATATCCGTTTAATTTACAAGGAAAAACACATGTTTAAGTATATAACACCGATATTTTTATGTACTGCTGCTTTTTCTTTTCAGGCGCAAGCTGCTGACCCCATGCTGATGCTGCTGAAAGAAGATAATGCCACCTATTTAAGCTGGTCTACCGATGCAGGCAACGTTGTTCGCCAGGACGTGTATCGCAACACCAGTAACAATCAGGCGGGCAGCGAAAAAATTGCAGAGCTCAATTCTACCGACAGAACTTTTACCGATTTAACCGCCAATCCAAAATCGGATTATTGGTATTGGGTAGATACCGTTAGCGGCAATAATAGTGTACTGAAGTCTAACGCAGCACCGACCAACCCAAGCCTTGAGCCAGCACCACTGCGTGCAGCTTCACTGAAGGCAGCCAGTTCAGAATGTAAAGAGAAAGCGGTAATTAAAAATAAAACCGTCGACTGCGGCGGTATTACTCTGGGCCTGAGCTGTAGCGGCGACAGTGATAAACAGCCCCCTGTTATCACTCTGGAAAATGCCACCATTAAGAACCTGCGCATCTCCAAAACAGGCGGTTCTGACGGTATCCACTGTAAATCAGGTAACTGCCGTATCGAAAACGTGATCTGGGAAGACATTTGTGAAGATGCGGCCACCAACAACGGTAAAACCATGACCATCGTCGGCGGTGTCGCACATAACACCACCAATGGCGCCGGCGGCAAACCGGACAAAGTGCTGCAACAGAATGCCAAAAACAGCCACACTATCGTACAGGGCAACTTCACCCTAACCGGTCAACACGGCAAACTATGGCGTTCCTGCGGTAACTGCACCAATAACGGTGGCCCGCGTAACCTCACCATCATCAGCGCCACTGTTAACGGCACCATCGACAGCATCGCTGGCGTAAACCGTAACTTTGGCGATGTCGCTGAAATCCGCGATCTGCGTATTAAAAACTACAAAGAAGGTAAACCGCCTGTCTGTGAAGAGTTTACCGGCGTGGAAAAAGGCAAGGGTGAATCCCCTAAACACGGTGAGAAATGGGATACCAAGAACTGCAAAGTCAGCCGTTCAAACGTTAAAGCTCTGTAATTCTGCCAGCAGAATTCACACCTAAATTAGTACCTCCTATGGGGTTCTGACGCATCAACCTTCAACAGACCGTGCTTATTGAAGCATGGTCTGTTTCATTTCATTACCCTTGCTGCAATTCGGTAAACAGCGTGCGCTTCAGCGCCAGTTCAGCACCACGCAGTTCCGCCAGCACATTGAGCAATCCACGCGAAATGATTTCGGATATAGTGTTGTCGAGCACCGCATCCCACTCGCAATCAGGTTGATGTTGCCAGCAGGCAAGGAGCATAAATGACAATAGACGTATTCCGGCTCGTTTCGTGGACAGTCTGGAAACGGGTAATGACGGGTTTATTCGCCGTCAGCGGCGTGCTTTTCATGGTGGGATGCGGTAGCACCCCACGCGACATCGCACCGTTAGGGCAAACATCATTTGAACGTTATCAGCAAGACACGGCGAGTTGGGTCGCACAGCATCGCGCCTTCCAGACCACAGACAAACAGTTGGAACTGCGCTGGAATACGCCCAGTGAAGCTGGCCCCGTCGGCCAGCCACATAAGGCCATCTTGCTGGTGCACGGGCTAGGCGACTCACCCGGTTCATTCACTGACATTACGCCGCAGTTGGTCAAACAAGGTTTTCTGGTCAGAACCGTGTTGTTACCGGGGCATGGCACCCGGCCGTCAGATCTGTTGCACGTCACCGTCGATGACTGGCGCAGAGTGATCGCCGAGCAGGCCGCCATCCTCAGCAAAGAGGTCGATGAGGTTTATCTGGGCGGCTTCTCCACTGGCGGTAATCTGGTGCTGGAGTACGCGTTACAACACCCGGAAATCAAAGGGCTGGTGTTATTCTCCCCCGCGATTAAATCCAACGAAAAATATGACTTTATGACGCCGATGCTGTCCGTCTTTACCGACTGGCTCATGCCGCCGCGCCCCGGTTACCCTCAGCAGTTGGCAACCCGCTATATGCGCGTGCCGACCAACGGTTTCGCCCAATATTATTATTCCAGCCGCGGTGTGCGTTCACAACTCGCGAAAAAGTCTTATGACAAGCCGGTGTTAATCGTGCTGGCAGAACATGATTCCGTCGTTGATACGACTTATATTGTCAATGCGTTCGATAAGCAGTTTACCAATCCATCCAGCCGTCTGATCTGGTATGGCGATCGCCCTGCTGGCATACATTCCTCGCGCGTGTTGGTGCGAACAGGCTCGCTGCCTGAGTGGCGCATCAGCCAGTTCTCGCACATGTCGCTCCTGTTTTCCCCGGAGAATAAGGAATACGGTAAAACCGGTGCGATCGTCATTTGCGCCAACGGTCAGCCCCAGAGCGACCTCAAGACCTGCCAGGATCGCAGCACACTGTGGTATTCCGACTGGGGATACGTGGAAAACGGAAAAAACCATGTGCGCCTGACCTTTAATCCCTATTTTGACTGGCAAAACCAGATCATGGCCAACGTCCTGCATACGCAATAGCACGGGATCCCCCTAAATAATTCAAGTAGCAGGACAAAACGTTATCGTTTTGAACACCACAAAGTGTTGCCCCTTTAGGCTGAGGCCCACGACGGGCCGAGTATTGAAGGGAAGCCAACGCATCTGTGGCTTGAAGTATGACGGGGGCTGTCATCATTTAGTCATCAAGGGCAGGTATTTTGACTTAAAGACAAATCCGCCCCAAAGATTAACCATGATCGCCATGCCCGTTACTTGCGCCCGACCGCTCCTCCGGGGTACACCGGTGGCGCGAGATCTTTGCGTTCCCTTGCCGGACGTTTCTCCTGACACCGATAACGCCACCGTATTGCAGTTATTCAGTAAAAATAAAGAGTGGGTCAGCCTTCCTGTCGTTGAGGATGGGCGCCCTTTCGGCTTAATCAACCGCCACATTTTTCTCTCACAGATGTCGCGGCCTTTTTATCGCGAACTGTACGATAAAAAGAGCTGCATCGCATTTATGGATAAAAACCCGCTGATTGTTGATGAGCAGGCGTCGTTAAACGACGTGGCCAATCAAACGGTGATCACCGGTGATAAATCGCTGACGGATGGCTTTATGATCACCGAGAACGGACGTTATATCGGTATCGGGCTGGGCATCGATCTGATTAAAGCCGTCTCCGATATGCACCTGCGCCAGCATCAGCAGATTATGCAGAGCATCGAATATGCCAGTGTGATTCAGGCCGCGATGTTGACGACGTCAACGCAGGCGATGTCCCGCACGCTTGCAGACTGGTGTTTGGCCTGGGAACCGCGAGACTGTGTCGGCGGTGACTGCTATGCCTTTAAAACCTATCAGAACGGCTGGCTTGCCGCCGTCGCAGACTGTACCGGACACGGCGTACCCGGCGCATTTATGACGCTGATTTTCTCTTCCGCACTGGAACAGGCGCTGACACTGCACGGTCCGATGCTGCCTGCGCAGCTATTACAAACGATCAACCGCCATATTAAAGATACGCTGGGGCAGCGTGACGAAACGCGCCAGCTTTCTGCCTCTAACGACGGCTGCGATGCCATGCTGATGTTTTGCGACATGACGCGCAACACGCTGACGTTTGCCGGTGCGAGGATGCCGGCTTTCATGCTGCAACGCCATACTGGGCAACTGACGCCACTCCGGTGCGATCGTATGGGGATCGGTTATACCGAAACGCCTTATGACTACCAGTGGTCGAGCTACGAATTGCCGCTTCATGATAACGATATGTTTTTTACCACCACGGACGGATTGACGGATCAAATTGGCGGAGAACGCAGGATTATGTTTGGAAAACGCCGGCTACAGGAGCATCTCCAGCACTATCAACACCAGCCGATGCGTGACCTGGCTAACCAGCTCCTGTCGGCACACAAGATCTACCAGGGCGATCAGACCCGACGAGACGATTTAACATTTTGGGGCTTCCGACATTGTTCGACTTTTGTTTAATCAGGCAGGCAGAATGATGCCAAACATCAAATACACTGAATTTTTCTCTCCCTCGCACCAGCATGACATCACGCTGTATTACGTAGGCTATTTTTCACAAAACATCATCAGTTCACTGGCTGAAACTATGCGGCTACAACTGGAGAAAAAGCAGCTTCCTTCCGGTATCCGTCGCAGACTGTTCTCTACCTTCGTCGAGATGGTGCAGAACATTACTCGCTATTCCGCCGCCCCACTAACGGCGCTCGATCAGCCCGTCGAGGTCCGTCATGGTTCCGTCTGTCTGGGTTACGAAAATGGGAAATACTTCCTGCTGTGCGCTAACCCGGTACACCCCGACGATGTCGAGATACTGCGGGGACGTCTTGAACCGCTGCGCGGTATGACACTTGATGAAATCCGCCTCGCCTATAAAGCCTCTCTGCGCGATGAAACCCCGTCATCAAGCAAAGGGGCGGATATGGGGCTGTTGACCGTCGCGCGTGATGCCAGTGAGCCACTCCAGTTTACGTTTCGGGCCGACGCATCAACGGGGCTATCTACGTTTTATCTGAAGGCAATCATTTGACATGAAAAATATAACGACCCTAAGCAACCTCCATATTTCGGGGACATCCTGTACCCCAACCGTTGATTTTCACTTTGACACACACCGTCTTTATCTTTCCGGCGAGTCTTATCCTGAGAATGCCGCGGCATTTTACCGCCCGCTGCTTACGGAGATTCAGGCGTATCTGCACACGCTGACGACCTACGCGGAAACGATGCCGCCGGATGAGGCGCTGCCGAACATCGAAATTCACGTCTCCCTGATTTATTTCAACAGCTCCAGCACTAAGATGCTGTTCAGTTTATTCAACCTGCTTAACCAGGCTGCTGAACAGTCGCTATCGATTGCACTATATTGGTATTACGACAAAGACGACGACATTACGGAAGAATTTGGTGAAGAACTGCACATTGACTTCCCTGCCCTGACCTTTCACAGCACGATTTTGAGTGATAACCATGAGCACAATTGAATTGTTTACACCGGAATACGACATTCTGCTCGCCGCGCGCAACATCGCTAACCAGCAGGAGAGGCCAGCTGAAGTCTATCGCGACACGCTGCTGGCGTTAACCGACCATTACCAGCGGCTGGTACGAGAATCGCACCGCCTGATTTCACGCAGCGATCGGGCGGAGAAGGAGCTGAACCGTTTGAACACCCAGCTCAATCAACTGGCGGTCGAACTGGAGTACAAGGCCAGCCACGATCCGCTAACCAGCGTGTATAACCGTGGCGCGATCATTGAACGCATCAACCAGGCGCTGGAACGCAATCAGGCGGCGCTCATCGTGCTGGATATCGATCACTTCAAGCAGGTGAATGATACCTACGGTCACCCTACTGGCGATGCCGTGATCTGCGATCTGGTATCACGCGTGCAACACGTGCTGAATACCACAAGCAGCATTGGCCGCGTCGGCGGTGAAGAGTTCACTATCCTGCTGGAAGGGCATACGCTCATGCAAGCCGTCTCCCTCGCCAGCCGTCTTCATCAGGACCTCAACAGAATGCCGCTCAGCGTGCTGCCGCAACAGCGCGTTACCGCCAGCTTTGGCGTCAGTTGGGCACCGCAGAAAACCCGTTTCGATGCGCTCTATGGCGCAGCGGATGCCGCGCTCTATCAGGCCAAGGAAAAGGGAAGAAATAGAGTGGAATTTCAGTAAGCCGCGAGCCGGGCGATTGCCGTCACCCTGACTCACGATCATAATAGTGGGTATCGGCTCCTCCGAGACAGATTCCCGCTATGCGATTCGATTTAACCGATCTCCGGCTGTTTCTCAATATTCAGAAAGCAGGCAGCATTACCGGCGGCGCAGCGGCGTCTAGCCTGACCGTGCAGGCCGCCAGCGAACGCATACGCGGTATGGAAGACGAACTTGGCGTGCCACTGCTACTACGGTCAAAGGCAGGCGTATCGCTCACCGACGCGGGGTTTTCGCTCGCGCACCACGCTCACATCATCCTGCGTCAGTTCGATCATATGCGCAGCGAATTACACCAATACGGCAAAGGGCTGCGCGGCCATATTCCGCTACTGTGCAACTCTGCGGCGCTGAATGAATATTTACCCGCCCTGCTGGGTCGCTATCTGGTGGTCTGCCCACAGATATCCGTATCGGTGAATGAAAAACTCAGCCGCGATATCGTCGATGCGATTCGCAATAAAACCGCCGATCTCGGCATTGTGGCTGACGCCGTACCGCTGGACGGGCTGGAAATCCGCCCGTTCCGTCAGGACGAACTGGTGGTGGTGGTGCCGCAAAACAGCACATGGGACGGAGAACAACGGCTCAGCCTGGCTGACATCGCCGATGCCGACTTTATCGGGCTTAGCGAAGGAGCGGCTTTACAGGAACACATTGATGAACATGCCAGAAGACTGGGGAAACGTCTGAATTACCGCGTACGCCTTACCAGCTTTGATGCCGTTACGCAGGTGATTCATAGTGGTATCGGCATTGGCATTCTTCCACGCCATGCGGCACAGCGCATGATGGAGCGACTGGCTATCCGCACAGTCCCACTGTCAGACAACTGGGCGACACGTAATCTGGTTGTCTGCGCCCGCCAGTTTTCCGCACTGCCCGGCTATGTTCAGGAGTTCGTCACATTTATTACGACAGAGAACACGGCTTAAACCAGCCCGCGCACGGCCATATATCCGCCTAGCGCTATCAACCCGAGGAAGAAGCAGCGACGGAAAACCTGCTCGCTAATCGCATGACGCAGGCGTTGCCCCATCATCATGCCCAGTAGCGCGGGAATCAGCGCTAACATCGACTGCCAGAGATCGATGCCCTGTAACCCTAGCCCCTGCATAAGCTGTAGCGCCAGCCCCAACGTGGAAACGGTAAACGCCAGCCCCAACGCCTGTACCAGATCGTTTTTATTGAGCCGCAGGCATTGCAGGTAGGGCACGGCCGGAATCACGAAAACGCCCGTTGCTGCTGTAATAGCGCCGGTGATGTAACCCACCAGCGGGGATAGCCAGATTTCATGACGACCGGGCTGCGGCAAGGTGGTCGCCAGAATCCCCCACAGGCCATAAACCACCAAAATGCCGCCAAGCGCCGCGCTCGTCCATGATGATGACGAGGTTAAGGTCGGCAAGCTATTCCAGAACGTCCCAATAATGATCCCGACAAACAGCGTCCAAAACCGCGTAATCAGGCTGAGAAAGGCGGGGCCGCAGACGAGTTGCCAAACGTTAGTCACCAGCGAAGGAATTATCAGTAACCCCGCCGCACTGGCCGCAGGCATCACCAGCGTTAATAGCCCCATCGCGATTGTCGGTAACCCCAGGCCAATCACGCCTTTCACCATCCCTGCCAGCAGGAATACCATCATCATCGTCGTCATTCATCGCCTCGGTTTGCAACGTCATAGGAAACCCCCGATGCATGAATAGTCCAATGAGACGGCTGTTGGTGTCGATGCGGATTGTATTGAGGCTGATTCAGGGAAAACTGGAGGTAAAGGTAGGATTGGGAAGTGGAAATTCTCGGAGTCGCATCTTTATGCAAGCACGGAGATAGTTTCGTGCGCCACAATATCGCTATTCTCATGCTACCTCGTAGCACGCGCCCGACGCAGGGCGCTCAGTCGCCGCCGCCCTGCGAACCCTGGCTTCCGGCTAAATTATGTCGCTGCGCGATACCTTCGTCGGTATCAGGCTTAACGGACCGCTTGCGACACGTTTACTCGCCCCATGAACGGGGCTCGCCCTTCGGGCCAGCACAAGTGCTGTTCAAAAACGTCTTTGACGTTTTTGTCCGACGTGGCGCAAGCTTGAGCCGCGTCCATGCGGCTCATCCTAAGGCCTGCTATCTCCTCAGCATAATTTCTTACGCCGGATAACAATCAATCTCACAGCACCTACATTGTGTAGAAAGAAACCGTCGTATGGAGCAGCATCAAACGTTATCGGCGAGCCACATAAATTAATAGCTCTGGCCTTGGCGCGCGCGGCCTACGGCTTCTCCTAGCTGCCACACGGCCATCGCATAGTGCGTGCTGTGGTTGTAGCGCGTGATGGTGTAGAAGTTCGGCAAGCCATACCAGTATTGGTAGCCGGTACCGATATCCAGCCGCAGCAGGCTGGCTTCACTATACCCGGCCAGTGAATGCTGTGGCGTTAATCCCGCCGCCTGTAGTTCAGTGAGCGAGTAACGGGTATTAAAACCGTTCGCCAGCAGCGGAGCCTGACCGTTTGCCTGCACCGCCACAGGGGCACCCGTTACCCAACCGTGCGCTTTGAAATAGTTAGCCACGCTGCCAATCGCATCCACCGGATCCCACAGGTTGGTGTGACTGTTGCCGTCAAAATCCACCGCGTAGTTCTTGAAGGAAGAAGGCATAAACTGCCCATAGCCCATTGCCCCCGCGTAAGAGCCGCGCAGGCTGAGCGGATCGTTGCCTTCTTTACGCGCCATCAGCAGGAAGGTTTCCAACTCGCCCGCAAAGTAATCGGCACGTCGCGGGTAATCAAACGCCAGCGTTGCCAGAGCATCGATGACGCGCGTTTTCCCCATGACCCTGCCCCAGCGGGTTTCAACGCCAATAATGCCGACGATGATCTCAGGGGGAACGCCGTAAATGTTTTGAGCACGCTGTAACGCATCCTGATATTGATTCCAGAACGCCACGCCGTTCTGCACGTTGTCTGGCGTAATAAACTTATTGCGGTAACGGTTCCAGGCACCATTCGGCCCTGCAGGCGGACGCGACGTTGGGGCTTGTTTATCCATCAGCCGAATCACCCAATCCAGACTTTTCGCCTGTACCAGCACATCATGCAGTTGCTGGCGATTAAAGCCGTGCTCCAGCACCATTTTATCGACAAACCGCGCGGTAGCCGGGTTGGTCGCAAAATCACCGCCCAACGGATGGACATTGTGTGCAGGTTCAAGCAGGAAGCCGCCTTTAAAAGGATTGCCTGAAGGCGCTTCTGCGGGAGGAGCAGCAGGCTGGCTGCTACAGGCCGAGAGCAAAACAAGCAGAGGGAGAAAACGAGCCAGATGACGCATCAGATATCCGTATAGCAGGTAAGAAATCAATATCGGCTATGGTAAAGGATTGTCTGGTGTGAAAAAACCAGCCAGAGGTGAAAAAGTGCAGCGCGCCGACCAGATGGCAGACCGACGCACACACCATCACATCCGAATCAGTTTTTCTTCACAAACTCGGATTTCAGTTTCATCGGGCCGAAACCATCGATTTTGCAATCAATATTGTGATCGCCTTCCACCAGACGAATGCCCTTCACACGGGTTCCGATTTTCAGCGGAGTCGAGCTGCCTTTTACTTTCAGGTCTTTAATGACCGTGACCGTATCACCGTCCGCCAGCAGGTTGCCGTTAGCATCTCTGACCACCAAGCCCTCATCCTGCACCGCCGCATCGTCTACCGCGGACCACTCATTGCCGCATTCAGGGCAGTTGTACATGTCGCCCTCTTGCCAGGTATATTCGGAACTGCATTTGGGACAATGAGGTAACTGTTGCATGATAAACTCCTGAAAAATTCACGATAAAAAAGTAATAAATATCATTAGGTAACTACCATAGTTTCGCCATTTTACCCTTTTATACATATTTTTGATAGTGAAGCTGCGTTTATAGTGACTTTACCCCCCCCACTGATACCGTTTTGCCTCTTGCCGCCAGAAACGCAATCAATGCCTCTTGCGTTAGCGCTTTGGAATACAGCCAGCCCTGCGCATAAACGACGCCAAGACTTTTCAGATAGGCTTCCTGAATCGGGGTTTCAATTCCCTCGGCAACAATATGTAGGTTAAGGCAATGTGCCATGCTGACAATATGGGACAGCACGATATCGGTGGGTGAATGGCTATTAATGTTTCCGACAAAGGACTTATCGATTTTAAGCTTATTGGCTTTTACCCGCTCAAGATACGACAGCCCGGAATACCCGGTACCAAAATCATCAATAGCGACATCAATACCTTTTTGTTGATACAGCTCTACCATCGGTGCCGCTTTCTGTGGTTCGATCATAGATGATTCAGTTAATTCGACATTAATATTGGCACCATCGAGATCGTGTACCGCAATCTGTTCCACGAGATAATTGAAAACGGACATATCCTCAAACTCTGCCGCCTCAAGGTTGATAGAGACAAACATTTCAGGGTAACGTTTCTTTAATACGCTGGCCGTTTGTAGCGCCTCATTAATGACGAAGAAAGTAAACTCTTTCATTAACCCAACCTGACGAATCATAGGAATAAAAGAATCCGGCGTGATCAGGCGACCGTCCGAATGACGCCAGCGAATCAACGCTTCACATCCCACAATTTGCGTGGTATCCAGTTTAATAATCGGCTGATAGTGCAATTCAAACTCTTTTTGTCTCAACGCATTATTTAATAGATGGTAAGGATTTTGAATTGCCTGCGCTGTTCTGGAGATAAGAACCGCAAGAAGTAGAGAAAGTCCCATAAGAATGGGAATGAAATAGAGGAACAACATAAAAGCGAAACGATAAGATTTAGGTTCGTCAGCATTAACCACTAATACAATGTTGCCATCTGGCATCGGTTTCAAAAGAAAATACTTATTGTCACTGTAAAATCGACCTGTGGCGGGAGAGCGACCAGAAAGAATTAAAGCGATGTTAGAGGTGTGTATATTCGATATAATTACCATACCATTGTCTTTTTCAACAAAGGCATATCTTATATTGTAGCTATAAGAGGGAACATTCATAAAAGAATTTGGATTGAGAACAATCAAATAATTTGACAATCCGACATAAATCATCTGGCGATATCTGTTAAGTGTATTATCGGCGTTATACCAGACCCGATACTTATTCTTATAGATAAGATCGGGCGAAAGAAGTGGAGAACGATTTATATGACTTAACATCAAAGAACAACGGGGGCGATTGTCCTCAATATAAATCACATCCTTTACATAATCATTAGAATAAGAGGCACGTCTGAGTTGCTCCATATGTTCATTTGAACACGAACTAAGCGTTTTTTGATCAAACACATCCAGCACTCTGGTGGCTTGCGCCATTATTTCTTCAGCATGCCCGACAGCGACATCAGAAAAACTCTCCACATCATGCTCAAACTGTTTTAACGTCACTGCCGCATATACCAGAAGAACCAGCGCACAGATGGCGGAAAAAAGACAAAAAAAAGCAGAAAAAATCAGGAAAAAACCGCGCTTAAAATAGAGCGTTTGCAAATAGGCTATCAGGCTTTTTCTCATAGGAAGGCGACGCATTGTCATCACGGGACACCCAACATAGCACACAACCCTTCCCGACAATGTAGCAATATCCTAAATAATTCTTATTATAAGACATCGATAACTGTCGGGCTCTACGTCTCCACACAGGCAAAAGCGAGGTCGTTATTTTATTTAAAAAACAGACGGTTGTTTTCTATTATTGTTTTCTTGACGATATCACCTTGTGATTTAATTGTAATGAGAACCATTATCATATTAACATAGCGCCTTATTATTGATCGTCGATACGCTTTGCTATTCCTGACCATGATGTCTGACCATACCACCACCTCTGCTGAACTGACGCTAGAATCGCTCTATGGTTCGCATCACGGCTGGCTGAAGCGCTGGCTGGCGTGCAAGCTCCACTCTTCTTTTGATGCCGATGATATTACTCAGGACACCTTCCTCCGCGTGATGAACGGCGAGTCGCTGAGCACCATCCGCGATCCCAAATCTTTTCTGTGCACGGTTGCCAAGCGCGTAATGGTCGATCTCTTTCGCCGCAATGCGCTGGAGAAAGCCTATCTGGAGAGGCTAGAGCAGTTGCCGGAAGCGCTTGCCCCCTCACCGGAGATTCAGCAACAACAGCTTGAGACGCTCCAGCAGGTGGATCTCATGCTCGATGGCCTGAGCCACAAAGCACGACAGGCATTTTTGCTTTCCCAACTTGACGGCATGGCCTACGGTGAGATCGCCACGCAACTAAATGTCTCCGTCAGTTCAGTTAAAAAATACGTGGCCAAAGCCACGGAACATTGCCTGTTGTTCCGTCTGGAGCATGGGCTATGAGCCTCCCGCTAACTGACTCACAGCGTCAGGCTCTGCGCTCCGCCTCGCATTGGTATGCGGTACTGAGCGACGAACGTGCGAGCCCTCGGCAAACCGAGAAATGGCAGCGGTGGTATGAGCAAAACCGGGATCACCAGTGGGCCTGGTCGCAGGTAGAAAACCTGCGCAATCAGATGAACGTCGTGCCCAGCAACATCGCCCACCGTGCGCTTCAGGATACCCAGCTTACCCGTCGCAGAGTGATGAAGGGACTGCTTCTGCTGTTAGGCGTGGGCGGCGGCTGGCAACTTTGGCGTTCCGACACCGGAACGGGCCTTAGAGCCGATTACACCACGGCGAAAGGCGCGATCCGCCAGCAGCGTCTGGAAGACGGAACGCTGCTTTCGCTTAACACCGACAGCGCCGTCGACGTTCGCTTTGATCCACAGCAGCGGCGCATTCACCTCTGGTACGGCGAAATCGCGATTACCACTGGACAGGATGCCAGCAATCGTCCTTTCTACGTGCAAACGCGACACGGGCAGTTGACCGCACTCGGCACTGAATTCACGGTACGTCAGGAAGCAGGAAGCACGCTACTGAGCGTGCAGCAACATGCGGTGAAAGTCGTACTGGCGGAGGATCCTACCCAAGAGCGCATCGTGCGTCAGGGTGAAAGCCTGCGATTCAGCGCGCGGGAACTGGGTGAAATCCAATCCGCAGATGAGGAGGATAGCCGTTGGACGCAAGGCATCCTCAGTTTCAGCAATAAACCGCTCAGCGAGGTGATGGCGACCCTCTCGCGCTACCGTCACGGCGTGCTGCGCTGTAGCCCGGAAGTCGCAACATTGCGCTTAAGCGGCACTTTCCCGCTGAAAAATACCGATACCGTACTACAGGTCATCGAAAAAACACTTCCGGTTAAAATTCAGTATATTACGCGTTATTGGGTCAATATCCTTCCTGCAAACTAAACGATAACGAAAAAAATTATCATTCTTGATTGTCCTTTTTCTCCCTCTCGTTCGACTTAGGTATGAATACAACAAAAATGATGATGGAGACGTTATGACGCTCTTACGTGCCTTTCGTAAAGCAACCCCTTTAGCCATGGCGATACAGCTCAGCCTGCTGCCGACAGTCAGTATCACGACAGGGATGGCCTACGCCGCGACGGTGCCTGCCACCGCACGCTACGATATTGCTGCTGGCGATTTAGACAAAGCACTCAACCACTATGCCACCCGCAGTGGAATTACGCTGTCGGTCGATGCCAGACTGACGCAGGGGAAACGCAGCAACGGCCTGCACGGCGACTACACCGTTGATAGCGGCCTGAAAGCCTTGCTGGCAGGTAGCGGTCTGCAACTGAAATCGCTGGGCGATAACGCCTGGACGCTCGAACCGATCCCGGCGGCAGCGGAAGAAACCCTGACGGTGGTCGGTGACTGGTTGGGTGAAGCGCGTGAAAATGACGTCTTTGAACACGCTGGCGCGCGCGATGTGATCCGCCGTGAGGACTTTGCCAAGACCGGTGCCACCACCATGCGCGATGTCTTAAACCGTATGCCGGGCGTGTATGCGCCGGAAAATAACGGGACGGGTAGCCACGATCTGGCCATGAACTTTGGGATTCGTGGCCTCAGCCCACGTCTTGCCAGCCGTTCCACCGTGCTGATGGACGGCATTCCGGTGCCGTTTGCGCCCTACGGCCAGCCGCAACTTTCCCTCGCCCCTATTTCGCTTGGCAATATGGATGCCGTCGATGTTGTGCGCGGCGGCGGTGCCGTGCGCTATGGGCCGCAAAGCGTCGGCGGCGTCGTAAACTTTGTCACCCGGGCGATCCCAAAAGAGTTCGGCATTAACGCGGGCATAGAAGGCCAATACAGCCCGACCTCTTCACAGCACAATCCCAAAGAAACCCATAACCTGCTGGTAGGCGGTACGTCGGATAACGGTTTTGGTTCAGCACTGCTCTATTCCGGCACGCGTGGCAGCGACTGGCGTGAACACAGCGCGACTCGCATTGATGACGTTATGCTGAAAAGCCGCTATGCGCCAAATGACGTACACACCTTTACCAGCCTGCTGCAATATTACGATGGCAGCGCCGATATGCCGGGTGGCCTGTCTCGTGCCGATTACAACGCTGACCGCTGGCAGTCAACGCGCCCATACGATCGCTTCTGGGGGCGTCGTCAGCTTGCCAGTTTGGGCTATCAATATCAGCCGGATCAGCAGCATAAGTTCAATATTCAGGGCTTCTATACGCGCACGCTGCGCAGCGGCTATCTGGAGCAGAATTCAATCATCACCCTGTCGCCACGCGAATATTGGGTACGCGGCATCGAACCCCGCTACAGCCAAAGCTTTACCCTCGGCTCCTCCGCGCATGAAGTAGGCGTCGGCTACCGCTATGTCAGTGAATCCACTCATGAGGTGCGTTACTTCACCAGCACCGCCAGCAAGACGCTGCCAAGCGCCAACAGCCCTATCGATCGCGAAACCCGCGCAGGTACAGAGGCGCACGCCTGGTACATCGACGACCGCGTTGATATCGGCAACTGGACGATTACACCGGGAATGCGTTTCGAGCACATCAAATCTCACCAGGATAATACGCTGAAAGGCACGGGCGAAGCAGTCAGCTATAACGCACCATTGCCAGCCCTGAATGTGCTCTACCACGTTAACGACAGCTGGAATCTTTATGCAAATACCGAAGGATCATTTGGCACCGTACAGTACAGCCGAATTGGCAAAGCGGCTAAAAGCGGCAACGTGGAGCCAGAAAAAGCGCGTACCTGGGAAGCCGGAACCCGTTACGACGATGGGGCGTTAACGGCAGAAATGGGCGTTTTTCTGGTTAACTTCAATAACCAGTATGACTCTAACCAGACCAACGATACCGTCACCACCCGTGGAAAAACCCGTCATTCCGGGCTGGAAACGCAGGCACGCTACCACCTCACCGAGCTGTCACCTCGTCTGGAAGACGTGTCGGTTTATGCGCGCTATGCCTACGTGAACGCAAAAATTCGCGAAGCGGGCGACACCTACGGTAATCAGGTACCTTTCTCGTCAAAACATCGGGGCGGATTCGGCGTTGATTATCAACCGGGTAACTGGACGTTCAACCTGAACAGTGAGTTTCAGTCCAGCCAGTTTGCCAATAACGCTAACACCGTTGCCGAAAGCGCCGATGGCAGCGCCGGACGTATCCCCGGTTTTATGCTGTGGGGCGCTCGTGCGGCTTACGACTTTGGACCGCAGTTCTCTGACCTCAATCTGGCTTTTGGTGTGAAAAACCTGTTCGACCACGACTACTACACGCGCTCGAACAGCGATGACAACAACAAAGGAATTTATGCCGGCCAACCTCGCACCTTCTATATGCAGGGTTCGCTGAAATTCTGATTGTTACGTTATCACTCGCCGGGCGAATGCCCGGCCTGACTAACGATCATGACTTATTCGATCACAATAATCGTGGAGTTACGCTATGTTTGATCTCATTCGCGTTGCACTGATTGCAACACTTTGTCTGTTCGGACTGGGTCGCGCCAATGCAGCCACGGTGCAGGATGAACAGGGTTCCTTTACGCTCGACACGCCACCTCAGCGCATTGTGGTACTGGAACTCTCTTTTGCTGACGCGCTGGCTGCCATAGACGTCAGCCCGGTTGGCATCGCCGATGACAACGATCCAGACCGGATCCTGGCTGAAGTACGTGAGCATCTCAAACCCTGGCACTCTGTCGGCACGCGTGCGCAGCCGAGTCTGGAAGCCATCAGCGCGCTGAAACCTGATTTGATCATCGCCGACAGCAGTCGCCATAGCGGTATTTACCCGGCGCTGAAGGCTATTGCCCCGGTACTGCTGCTGAAATCACGCAACGAAACCTACGCAGAAAACCTGCACTCTGCGGAAATCATCGGCAAGGTGCTGGGGAAAGACAGCGCGATGCAGGTTCGTCTCACTCAGCACCGCAAAATCATGAAAGGCTATGCCGACCAGCTTCCCAAAGGCACAAGTGTCGCTTTCGGTACCTCGCGCGAACAGCAGTTTAACCTGTACTCCAGCGATGCCTATACCGGCAGCGTGCTGGCCACACTCGGCCTGAGTGTGCCTAAACCGATTAACAACGCCCCTATGGCCTCCATCAATCTGGAACAGTTGTTGGCTATTAATCCACAGTGGCTAATTGTGACGCATTACCGCGAAGAAAGTATTGTGAAACGCTGGCAGCAGGATGCACTCTGGAACATGCTGGAAGCACAGCAAAAACAGCAGATTGCCGCCGTAGACAGCAATGCCTGGGCGCGGATGCGCGGTATTTTTGCCGCAGAACGCATCGGCAGCGATACCGTGAAAATTTTTAAGCATCAGCCTGTTAGCATCAGCCGCAAGCAATGAAGCACGGTTTTCATCCGCTTTGGCGTTGGGGATTACCGGTAACAGCACTGTTAGGCGTGTTTTGGCTCAGCCTGTTTTGCTATTCCGCGATCCCCATTCCCGCATTGAGCGCCGTCAAAGCGCTGATAACAGGATCGCCCTCTTCGCTACCGGAGGCGCTGGTGCTCAACCTGCGCCTGCCTCGCAGTCTGGTAGCCGTATTGATCGGTGCCAGCCTGGCGCTATCCGGCGCCCTGCTTCAAACCTTGACCCATAACCCACTGGCTTCTCCTTCTCTGCTCGGCATCAACAGCGGCGCCGCGCTGGCAATGGCCTTGACCAGTGCATTCAGCGCGTCGCTCTCCGGTTACCCTATCGCTTTTGTTGCCGCTATTGGCGGAGGAACCTGCTGGCTGGTGGTCATGGCGGCTGGCGGCGGCTGGCGACAAACGCTTGACCGCAATCGACTGATTCTGGCAGGCGTCGCGCTTTCAGCCCTGTGCATGGCGTTAACCCGCATCACGTTGCTGCTGGCGGAAGATCACGCCTATGGCATTTTTTACTGGCTGGCAGGTGGCGTATCGCACGCACGCTGGGTGGAATTCTGGCAGCTCTTCCCGTTTGTCATCATCGTCACCCCCGTAGTTCTGCTGCTGGCGAACCAGCTTAACCTGCTGAATATCGGCGATGTCAGCGCCCATACGCTGGGCGTCAACTTAGGTCGTCTGCGCCTCATCCTCAATGTGGCGGCGCTGATTCTGGTCGGTGCCTGCGTGAGCGTCGCTGGTCCGGTCGCGTTTATCGGCCTGTTAATACCGCATCTGGCGCGTTTTTGGATCGGTTACGACCAAAGAAAAGTGCTCCCCATGAGCATGCTGATGGGTGCGGCGTTGATGTTACTGGCCGATCTGCTTGCCCGCGCGCTCGCCTGGCCGGGCGAACTGCCTGCCGGCGCAGTGCTGGCCCTGATCGGCGCGCCCTGTTTCGTGTGGCTGGCAAGGAGGCGAGGATAATGCGCCCCGTTATTGTGTTTATCTCGATTACGCTGTTGTTACTCGCCACCAGCATTCTGTCGCTGCGCATGGGCGCGATTCCGCAGCCGTGGTCGGCGTTGATGAGCGGCTGGCACCGCACCAGCGAGCATCATTATGTCCTGACGCAGTATCGCCTGCCCCGCGTGCTGCTAGCGCTGTTCGTCGGCGCAGCGCTGGCGATTTCCGGCGTGCTGGTGCAGGGAATTGTGCGTAACCCGCTAGCCTCGCCCGATATTCTCGGCGTGAACCACGCGGCGAGTCTGGCAACCGTCAGCGCACTGATGTTGGTGCCTGCGCTACCCGTGATTTGGCTACCACTTCTCGCGTTCATCGGCGGCATTGCCGGGCTGCTACTGCTGAGACTTATCGCAGGCGTGCCATCCCCAATGCGGCTGGCGCTCATCGGCATCGCGCTGGCCGCCACCTGGGCAAGCGTCACCGACTACCTAATTCTCTCCCGTCCGCAGGATATCAACAACGCACTGCTGTGGTTGACGGGAAGCCTATGGGGACGCGACTGGTCATTCATCATGGTCGCACTGCCCGTCCTCAGTGTGCTCATTCCGCTCAGCCTGCGCTTTTGCCGCGATCTGGATTTGTTAGCACTGGGCGACGACCGCGCCAGCACGCTGGGCGTTAATATCGGGCACGTTCAGTTCTGGGGATTGGCACTCGCCGTGGCACTCGCCGCGACCAGCGTGGCTATCTGTGGCCCTATCGGCTTTATCAGCCTCGTGGTGCCACATCTGATCCGCTATCTGGTGGGAGGACGGCACCGCTGGCTCCTTCCTGCTTCTGCCGTTGCTGGTGCGCTGGTACTGCTGCTTGCCGATCTGCTGGCACGCACACTGAACCCGCCGATGGAATTACCCGCTGGGGTGCTCACCGCGATTATCGGTGCGCCCTGGTTTTTTTGGCTTCTTGTGAGAATGCGCTAAATGGAACTGACAACACAAAACCTGACGGCGGGATATGGCGACAAGCGTATTCTTGATGGCTTGTCACTTTCACTGCCTGCGGGGAAAATTACTGCCCTACTCGGCCCCAACGGCTGCGGTAAATCAACGTTACTGAAGTGTTTCGCCAAACTCCTTATGCCGGAATCGGGGGCTATTCGGCTCAACGACAAGCCGCTCTCTACGTTCTCGGTTCGCCAGCTCTCGCGCCATCTGGCGCTGTTACCACAGCATCACCTCACGCCAGAGGGGATCACCGTACGTGACATGGTGGCCTACGGACGCAACCCCTGGCTATCGATGTGGGGACGCTTATCACAGGACGATCGCCAGCGCGTGCAGCTCGCGATGGAGAAAACGCACATCGTCGACCTCGCCGACAAACGGTTAACCGATTTGTCCGGTGGACAGCGCCAGCGGGCGTTTCTGGCGATGCTGATCGCGCAGGATACTCCTATTGTACTGCTCGACGAACCGACGACTTACCTCGATATCAATCATCAAGTTGAACTGATGAAACTGCTGCGCGAACTGAATCAGGCGGGCAAAACGGTGGTGACCGTTCTGCACGATCTGAATCAGGCCAGCCGCTACTGCGATCATCTGGTGATGCTGGCCGGTGGACGCGTGATAGCACAGGGGTCGCCACGCGAGGTCATGAAACCGGACTTACTACAACAGGTATTCAGCATCGATGCGGAGATCCACCCCGAGCCGATATCAGGCCAGCCAATGTGTGTGGTGCGGTGAGCGCAAGCAGAAAATAGGATACTGCGGCCTGAACGCCTCTTCAGCAAAAGAGAGCCAATTGGGTCATAGATCCTATGAATATTAATAATATAAAAGCGTAATCGATAATCATCATAGAGATACGCATTCGTCATCCTGTTGAAAGACATAAATAAACTTATTGATAAAAGAGGATAAATCTTGGCATGCAGAGATAAAAAGAACTAAATATCAATACATCGGCTAATTATACATTTTTAAACTTTATTAAAACTTATGTATTGCCTTGAGCAAGGTGCGTGCTTTAAATTTAATCACCTTGAGAAAAGGAGTAATCAAGATGTTATCAAAAAATACTTATTTTAGATGCAAATGTAAAGAAATAGACAGTGCAGAAACGCTTATTCAGTTGAAAAAAACCATCTTACACATTATAAAACCATATGGATTTAATTATTACTCCCTCTACAAAGAAAGCCCTTACCCCTTAACAAAAAGAAAATTTACCTTACTAAGCTGCTTTGACGATAATTTTACCATTGATAGAGAAACTCATAACTCAGTTCTAACTATACTTAGCAATGCGACTTTACTTTACCCACCTTCAATTTTTTCCTGGCAAACACACATAAAAAAACAGCATCCTAAAACCTTAAGTTATTTTAATAAAAAAAATATTAAGGATGGGTGTTCAACAATATATAAAACCCCCAAAGATGAGAATGTATTATGCTCATTTTTTAGAGGAGAAAACCTTACAAAACAGGATGAGCATAATGTAGATGACCTAAGCTTACTCGTTATATCGGCATCAATGGCCTGTAAATATTCGTCCCTAACAGAGAGCAACAACGATTCTCCTCCGCTGACAATACGTGAAGTCGAGATCATGCGCTGGGCCTCCGAAGGAAAAACATCCTCAGATATCGCCAACATCTTGCATTTATCAACTAGTACCATAAATTTTCATATGCAAAATATCCTTGAGAAGCTGGCGGTGCCGAACAAGGTCGCCGCCATTGCTAAAGCGATATGTTACAATCTGATTTAAATGTAGTGAATATAGTCTTTAATTATCGACTGCCACGATTTATTTATCAGACTCATTAGTTCAGCATGATTAATTTTTTCTTTATCTATATAAACACAGACATACCCACAAAAATCATTGTTCGTTTTTGGAATTTTATAAACTGGGGAATTTCCTTTAACATTTACCTTAATGTCAATAATCTCATACTGATATTCATTAAGTATTTCCTTCACTAACGACGCCATTTCATTTTTCATTAACTCCTGGTTAATTTCTGTTTTGATAGTTCCGTCTTCAGGGGCAAGTAGGTTAATAAGAAACGCGCTACCAATAGGTTCTGGAATCGCGCGGGTATCAGAAAAACCTTGCACCAAATGATCAACCCATATTTTCTGCAACGATATACCAAACACTTTATTTGCCATATCCCAGATGCGCATGCCGGCAGGGCGACGATTTGTTTCGACTAAAAACGTTTTTCCAGTGATTGAATCAAGTTTAATTTCGTTATGAAAAGCGCCGTAACGTTGACCCGAAAGAAGATTCATACTTTGACCAGCTTTGACTAATGCCAGAGCCTGCGTCGGAGAACACTGTGCTGGCACGATTTGTCCAAGTTCGACAGGATAATCACCAAGCTGACTGACTTTTTGCGTCAAAAATGAAAGTACACCTACGCCGTCATAGGAAAACTCAGAATCAAAAGCAATCAACTCCTCTGCAATGATGCTGCTGCCAGGTGCAGCCAGACAGGACGCAGCGTAAGAAGCCTCTAGCGAATCCATGGCCTTGACGATTTTCACACCAATGTTTGCCCGACCATCGACTGGTTTTATTACTACACCTGACGGACATAATTCAAAAAACGCTTTTAATTGCTGATAATCGCTCACATGCGTTGAGCGTGGCGTAACAATATTCTGTGCATGAAGAAATGTTTCCAGGATCGATTCCTGTTCCCTGAATTTTAACTTGTCGATACCAGCAAAACTTAATGTCGCATCGTCACCATATAGCCCTAATCTTTTGGCAATGACAGCCGCGTGTCCCGATACCGCATCCATAAAAGGGAGAATACAAGCACACTCCATTTCTACATTTTTAATCAGTTTAATCACTTCATCTTCATAATTCACAGTAGATACAGGCAGGTGATAGACGTGATCACATATATTTCTCTCCTCACCCGAGAGCATATCACTGACGATCACCATATCCAGGTCATACTGCGCTTTCACATATTCCTTGATAAGTTTTAAGTCATGAATTCTTGCAGGAAGATAATCAAGAACTAGCAGATACTTTTTCGTGTTCATTCTCTATCCTTATGAGATTAATCTTTTGATGTAAAGTAACGAAATGGATTGATTAGAAAAAAAGAAAAAACGACAACCAGAAAAAAAATAATAAAAATATATTTATAATCAATTAGCAATAAGGATTTCGCGCAAATAAAGCTAGCCAGCGGAACGGCTAATTGATTAAGAACCAATACAATACCTAAATAACGAGAGAATCCCTCCGCAGGTAAAAGCCTGGCACGATAAAAGCGGGAAAAAAGATTGAAGCACCCTTCCGAACCAATAATAAGCAGAAAGCCAAGAAGATAAACATAGAAATTATTTGCTACACCAACCACCAATAAACCACATGCAGCTATAATAAATGCGCTTAGCCCCACAGTACAAATGTGGAATCGACGAATTAGTTTTGGCGCAACAAAAAACAGCAAACAGTTGGCTATTCCTGCCATAGCAAGCGCCTGCGCGTAGCCTTGTTCAGGCTGGTGAAAAATGGATGTAATAACATAGACTGCCGTTGATAATAATGCCCCTTGCATGATATTTACTAAAAAGGTAAGGCTTATTATTTTTTTCAAATCTCGATTAGCAGCAATATAGGCGATGATGTATTTTAATGACTTTTTATCATGACTTTCTGCACTCACTGTCGTCTTCACTTTGTGGATAGACATCCACAAAAAAGTGCTGACAATGAAAGGGATTGATATAAATATAAATGTTTGCAGAATAGAAAACTTTAACGTTAAAAGACTTACAAGTATTGGTGCTGCTATATAAGTAAACTGCTCGACAAATTGCAGTTGAGAGTAAATAGAAGGTAGTTTATCACTAGATATCGTTTGAGAAACGAAGCCCTCAAGATTCACATAGCCTGCGCCGCTAAAGAACGACAAAATACAGGCTACAGGGATAATCAGGCTTACTATATATTCAGGAGATATATAAGGGTAAGAAAAATACAATAATAGGCACACGCAGCCTCGAATACTGTCACTAAAATATAGCATTCTAAGTGGGTGAATTTTATGCCCAATCCAACCTGAAAGAGGCAATGATACTACGCGTGCTAATCTTTCCAGACCAAAAGCTAAGGAGGTTAATGAAGCGCTATTTGTTGAGGTATACACCAGTACCGGCACAGCGAAAATAATAAATGCTTCTGCAAATATAGAAAAAAAACGTGCCAACACAATTTTCGTGATCACTGGTGCAACCTGTATAAATTAATGAATAGACTTAATGATATAATCACCCAATACTAAAAAGTCAATTCTTGTTTTGAGAAAAGTTTTAATAGCGTCCTCCGGTGAACATACAATGGGTTCACTATCGTTAAAAGAAGTATTAAGTAGAATAGGTACACCTGTAAGCTTATGAAACTCACTAATCAGATGGGTATAGCTTTCATTTGTTTCTTTATCGACAATTTGTACCCGTGCGGTGCCATCTGCATGCGTAACAGCGGGAATAGCATTTTGCTTATCAGGCTTAACATCCATCGCTAACAGCATATATTTTGCCGCATCGGGTAAACCACGAGAAATAAACCAATCACTTGCATATTCTCGCAGCACGCTGGGTGCGAAAGGCCTAAAGAACTCACGATGCTTAACCTTTAAGTTCATCAGATCGCGAATATCTTTATTACGAGGATCGGCCAACAGACTACGATTACCAAGGGCGCGAGGGCCAAACTCCATTCGCCCCTGAAACCAGGCCACAACATTATTATCAGCGATCAGGGAGGCGACTCTTTGGTGGATATTATCCACTTTCTCCCAGGTTAAATTGTATTTTTTCAATTCGTGCTCATACTGCGCATCTGAATATTCAGGACCGAGATAAGCACTGACCATTGGATGACGCTGAGTGTGCTCCATAATATGATGCCAAATATACAGTGCAGCGCCGATAGCGGTACCAGCATCATGTGCGGCTGGCTGTACATAGATATCAGCAATGTCACACGCTTCATAGAGCAATCGATTTGTAATACAATTCAATGCTACGCCACCAGCCAGACAGAGGTAGTGGCTACCGCTGCTTGCCAGATAATGCCTGGCAATGTTCATAACAATATCATCGGTAACAACTTGCAGTGTCGCTGCAATATCATAATGTTCCTGACGTAACTCGTCATGTTTATGACGCTTTTGCAAATCAAACAACGATTCCAATTTTGAGAATGATTTACTACGAAACGTGAGAATATCGTTATTAATAGTAAACTGCCCTTCCGGCAAACACTCAACAATCGTGGAAAACTGCTCCTTGAATCTTTCAGCATCACCATATGCCGCCATGCCCATAACCTTGCAGGCATCATACTCAGAAAATCCAAGATACTCTGAAATTCTCTCCCACATAAAACCTATTGAGTTAGGATACGTTATGGTCGATATTTTCGTTAGTTTATTTTCCTTTCCAATAAAAACACCTGCGGTATTATCCTCACCGATACCATCAAGAGAAAGAACCAGTGATTCATTAAAAGACGAAGGATAATATGCAGATGCAGCGTGAGCAGTATGGTGCGCTACCCAATGAAAATCACCGCGGAATCCCATGTTTTGCAAGATCAATGGAACATTTGCTGTTTTACGATAGAACAGACCTTCTCCAGGCTCACTTGCCCAACCATCAGATAACTTTGTCTCATTAATATAAGCAGACTTATGCCTGGCTACGGGATCAATAGAGTAGCCAATGCTATGAACATCACACAGTTGAATACCAGCAAAGGCAAGCGCAGCGTTAAGCGAAGACAGGGGTAACTCATCAGGATTATCAAGATCTGCTGATTTCCCATGTTTTTGCCTATTTAAACGCTCTTCTTCAATCGCAAAAACAACCTCACCATCCTTAATCAGGCACACTGAGGATTCATGGTAGACTGAATTAATGCCTAAAATATACATTTTAAAACCTCTTAATTCAGCTTAAGCACCAGACAGCGTAAACTTCCGCCACTTTTAAAATATTCACTCATATTGCATTTAACAACATTGAAACCAAAATCATTAATTTTTTGTTCAACTTCAGGAGAACAATCATGCATTAATACATCGTTACCAATAGGGATATTGTTACATACAAACAGCTCTTTGGCATCAAACTCCGAGACAGCAATGCGCCGGCTAAAGTTTTTTTCAATATAATCCTGACTTTCCTTAGTGAAAGCCTCAGGGTAATAAATAATTGTATCTTCAGAAATGAAAGAGAAGGCCAGTGCAACATGAAAGAACGTATTATCCTGAATATGTAACTCGCCAAGAACTTTCAATTCTGGATACGTTTCCCGAATGGCTTTAACCGCGTCTTTATCAGAGCGAGGACCGAAACCGAATATAATACTGTCGTCCCAGTAAATCACATCTCCCAGACCTTCAAAATGTACACCGGGCTCGACACGATGGACTTCAAAACCCTCTTTCTTCAAAAAATCGATATAATACGGTGTTTCACCCTGCCGTTCAGGGTGCCTGAAATTACTTGCCAGAAATTTATTATTATGAATCATGCCGCAGTCACCGGCAAAAGTCATATCTGGTAAGCCTTTTACTGGCTCAATAACTTTAACTTTTATACCACGGGTCACCAGTTGATCGTAAACATAATTCCATTGATTTTGTGCGACAACTTTGTCTACTTTGTTTTTTGGATCCATCCAATCATTAATAACATATTCAATATCGTAGAAGTCAGGTTTACACATCAGTAGTTCATGAATCATTTTATTTCCCTTTTTTTGATTGCACTACATTTACTATGAATATTAAATATCCGTGAAAATCCTTCTGCATCATCTTGACTATAAAGATGTCCACAGTTGTAAATGGCCATATCCGCATTGTAGATTGACGAATCCGAATCACGAGAGATAACGCGGGCGTAGTACATACCGATCTCTAAATCTACGGTGCCATTCACATTGCAATTGATACTGTCAATAAAAGAGTTTAAATGATTCATTAAAGGATCGTACCAAAGACCTGAATAAACCATTTCAGTCCACTTTCTATCGATAGTTTCTTTAAACCAATTTTCATTTCTATTAGAGCAATAAATCTCTAATTGCTTATGTGCCATAATTAAAAGATGTGCTGCTGGAGATTGATATATCGCACGACTTTTTAAGCCAACGACACCATCCTCAACCATATCGAACAGGCCGACTAAATAGGTATTACCAATTATTTTTAATCTTTCAATAATCTCGTAAAGTGGCATACATTCATGATTCAACGAGACAGGTATACCTTTTGCAAAACCCAACGTGATGACCGTTGGCTCCGCACATTCTTTATATTCTGCGGATATAAAATCCTTTACGTCTTCAGGCATTGTACGGCCAGGATTTTCTAAATCGCCACATTCTATCGTCAGCCCCCACATATTCTCACTCGTAGAGTAGGGATTATTACAGCCAAACTCTAATGGAATATTATAACGGCGTGCATAGTCATAAACATCTTGATCGCTATGGGAAAAACGTCTCAATGAAGCTATGGGTGTTTTACCGAGTATTTCTATATTCATGTCCATTCTGACTTGATCGTTTCCACGGAATTGATGTGCAATATGTTCAATATTCAACTCGGTTGCGACTTCAACCGCAGCCTCAGCTAACGCTGGACGTGATAATGCCGCACTGAGATGGTAGCCATCTTGATATATCGCATTAGCCTTGATCGCTTTTGAGATTATATTACGTGCGTATTGGTCACGATAATCCTTATAAATAAAGCGATCTGCACCTGCGGCTATACATTCCCGCTCAATATCTTCTATGTCACATGCCTTGCCTTCATCAATCAAAACAGAATACACATTGGTAAAGTTTTTCTTTAGATCCTTGATAATGAGCGGGTTGTAAAGACGATTATAAAATATAACAATAACATTATCAGAAATCATTTAGAGTACATCCTAATTCATAAACGAGAGATGTTAATTCATTGTCACAGTCACTTTTTTCAATCAACTCTGAGAACCCGTGCTTTGCAAGCCATGTATCACTGTAAATAGTATCAACGTATCGTTCACCACTATCTGGGATGATAATCACGACATTATCCCCCGGGTTGAACTTATTCAGACGTTCCAGCCCAGCAGATAATGCACAAGCCCCCGTGCCACCAATCAGGATGCCTTCTTTACGAGCCAACTCACGAGCTATTTTAAACGCCGTGAAATCAGATATTTTTATCGCATCGTCGATGTAACGATCATCTAGAATTTTGGGACGAAATGCCAAGCCGGCACCCTGCACAAAATATTTCCCTGCCTCACCGCCAAAGATAATTGACCCCATCGGCTCAACCGCAAATACTTTAATCGCAGGATTCATTTCTTTAAGGTATCTTGAAACGCCAGTGATTGTGCCGCAACTTCCTGCGGTAATAAAAACACCGCTAATATCACCAGAGAACTGACTGTATATTTCTCGGGCTGTTGAATCATAATGTTCCTGAGGGTTATCCTGATTCTCAAACTGCATGGGACTAAAGGCGTTTGGGTATAACGAAATGATTTTTTTAGTCAATTCTATACGATACAAAACCGTATCAATACCATCTTCAAATTCAGGTAAGAAAATGATATCCGCACCATAAGCCTTTATTTTATCTCGTTTAGCACTGGGTACCATGCGATCTAAAATAGCAATAAATTTATATCCTTTTGCGGCGCATGCCATTGCCAAGCCAATCGCGGTATTCCCTGATGATGGCTCGATAACGATCATGCCTTTGCGCAGTACGCCTTTACTTTCTGCTTTCTCCAGCATGGAAATAGCGATTCTATCTTTAATGCTCCCACCTGGATTGGTTGTTTCCATTTTAAGATGGACATTTACGCCTTGAGTGTCAAACGCATTGATACGTACACAGGGTGTATTTCCTACTGTCTTAAGAATACTGTTGTATTTCATTTTAATTTTCTCTGAATTAGCTGGACTATATATTCTGGCAATAAGAACAGGAATACCACGATTTGCTTGATATACGAATAGCCCATTATTTTCAAACTTTAAAAAATCAAAATAATGAAATAGATTTCGTTTAAAAAACCCATACATAACGCTCAGCATAAAAACACCCTTCGTTTATCAAAAAATATTCCTATCCGAGAAACGTTAGCCACCTTAAGTTTTACGTATTTTCTTTACAACTAGCAGAATTGTCAGTTGCGGAGGATGTCTTGAAGAGAGAGTCTTACGCATATAAAGCATTCGATAAGAGTAGGTGATATGCGCATACTGATCATAGGTAGTGGCTTTTCCCCGATACATAAGAAACTCAAGTTGCTTGGGCATCACTTGTTCATCATCCCTGATCCCACAAGAAAGATTAATCTTAATGAAGATAATCTTTATGATGGTATCAATTTCCCTGAGAATAAAGATGACATAGAATCATTAGCACGAAATATATGTGAAAATAAAACAATTTTCAGTATCGACCGCGTAATCGCTTTTAATGAACAATGGCAACAGGTCGCAGCTCGTGTAGCGGCCTATACCGGGTTACCGATTATTACCGATGAGCAATTGGTTAGCAGGACCGTGGATAAATATTCGATGCGTAATCATCTGAAAATGAATAACTTCCCAACGATAAAATTTGAAAAAATAAATCAACATTCTGATCTTGCCCCTGCATTGAAGCGTGTTGGCTTTCCTGCTGTTTTAAAACCACTTTCAGGTGAGGCCAGCAGGGATATATTTCTTCTTCACGATGAGAAAAGCTATCATCAACTTGAGCCAATACTTTGCGAAAAGAGCGGTGAAACGTTTATTCTTGAGTCATTTGTTGCTGGAGATGAGTACAGCGTTGAGGCTATTTCTTACCATGGCCAACATCATATTTTAGCCATTACAAAAAAATACAAAAATGATAGATTCGTTGAAATTGGTCATGTTTTACCCGCACCCATTACGCTTGAGCAGGAAGATCTCATCAGAGAATATATTCAAGATTTTCTAAGTGTAATGGGGTTCGACAACAGTGCCTCCCACACTGAAATTATTCTTTCAAATAATGGCCCCACCGTTATCGAAAGCCATACTCGCCCAGGCGGAGACAATATCTATTGCCTATTGGAGTTTTCTACAGGCATCGATTTGATGAATCTTGTAGCAAAAATAAATACCGATAGTGTGGAGGAAATTGACTTACGTAAAAGGGAGGATACCTGTTATTCAGCGGTATGGTATTCCTCACCAGAAGGTAATGAAAAATTTATTCTCGACAGTGTACTAGGTCTGGAAGAAGCAAGACGCCGAACCGGTATCAAAGATATTACTATGTTAACGAAACCCGGTGACACGGCGCGCCGCGTAGCAAATAGTTTTGATAGGAGTTTATTTGCAATTGCGACAGGGACTACGGCTGGCGAAGCATTATCTACCGCTCAGGATGCATTATCTGAGATAACACTAAAGTACAAATACTGCACAAAATAAAAGGTTAAAAATGGAAAATGTAGCATTCACCTTATTCGCCATCAGCGGGACATTACTATTAGGAGCCATGAATCCAGGAGAAAGTTTTCTTTTGGTTGCACGAACAACTGTCGCGACATCTCGGCTGAATGGAATTGCGACGGCACTCAGTATGGGTACAGGAAGTTTGATTTTTTCCCTTGCTGCAATATTTGGCCTTCAAGCCATTATCAAAACCATGCCCGATTTTTATTTTTTCATCAGAATATTGGGGGGGTGCTATCTCATTTATCTCGCGTATAAATTCACAATTAAAAAAACCAACATTACTGTAAACCATACTCTAGAGGGTGTTGAACAACAGTCGTTCATGCAAAGCTATTTCCAGGGGCTTATTATTCAATTAAGTAACCCCAATACTGCCCTAGTTTTTGCCAGCGTCTTCTCCGCCCTATTGAGTCATACGCTCTCATTTGAGATGTATTTTATTTTACCCGCTATCGCCTTCTCTATTGATGCCTTGTGGTATATCTTTGTCGCTGTCGTTCTGTCTTATCAGCGCCCAAGAAACACCTATCTCAATTATAAAAAATGGTTTGATATTATTGCTGGCTCACTAATGCTATTTCTCGGAATAAAAACGCTATACACTGCATTTACTCTGGCTAATCCTTTCTGAAGCAATGTCATTAAAAACATACGACGATGGCATTCTCTTCGTTAAAAATGCTAAATAGCTTCGCCCAATATCAGCATGACCTGGCTAACATGGAACGGTAATATGCGAAGCTATTTAGTCCCATCTGTCTTCTTGAGCTTGCACTTTTCATCGTGCGTTATCGTTTCCTCTACTGCGTTATGAGCGAAACCTGCGAGCCGCCTCGCGTACTTGAGTCATCGTAGAAAAATCGGATACGCATCCCTGCCTCAGTCTGGTAACGTCGCCATGACGTCAAATCGCAGCCATCAATGATAAGATAGCGCACTCGCGGGTGATGTTTTTCATCCGCCAGTCAGTATACTTCTGGCATTCCATTTCAATGCTCAGGTGACGCGCCATCAGCAAGGTTTGCTATCAAACCCAATGCCATCACCTGACGAACAAAAGCGTTAAGACTGAGTAAAATCAATATGAAAGATTCTACCGACAAGGATTTCACTGCCCATACGCCGATGATGCAGCAGTACTTTAGGTTAAAGGCTGAACATCCGGAAATCCTGCTGTTTTACCGCATGGGCGATTTTTACGAGCTGTTCTATGACGATGCCAAGCGGGCTTCTCAACTGCTGGATATTTCTCTGACGAAGCGCGGCGCTTCCGCAGGGGAACCGATACCGATGGCTGGCGTTCCTCACCATGCCGTTGAAAACTACCTTGCCAGACTGGTGCAAATGGGCGAATCCGTCGCTATCTGCGAACAAATTGGCGACCCGGCCACCAGCAAAGGTCCTGTAGAACGCAAAGTAGTACGTATCGTCACGCCGGGAACCATCAGCGACGAAGCACTATTGCAGGAAAAGCAGGACAACCTGCTGGCCGCTATCTGGCAGGATAGTCGGGGATTCGGTTATGCCACTCTGGATATCAGCTCTGGACGCTTTCGCGTGAGCGAGCCTGCCGATCGAGAAACCATGGCGGCCGAATTACAGCGCACCAATCCGGCGGAATTGCTCTACCCTGAATCCTTTGAGTCCATGGATTTGATCGAAAACCGCCACGGACTGCGTCGTCGTCCGCTATGGGAGTTTGAACCTGATACGGCACGTCAGCAGCTCAACCTGCAATTTGGCACCCGCGATCTGACGGGTTTTGGCGTAGAGCAGGCAAAACTCGCACTGCGAGCCGCCGGATGCCTGCTGCAATACGCGAAAGACACCCAGCGCACCTCGCTGCCGCATATTCGCGGCATTACGATGGAGCGCCAGCAGGACGGCATCATCATGGATGCCGCTACGCGCCGTAACCTTGAACTCACACAGAATCTGTCTGGCGGAGTGGAAAATACGCTGGCTGCCGTGTTGGACTGCACCGTGACGGCAATGGGCAGCAGGATGCTGAAACGCTGGATTCACATGCCTAGCCGCGATATTGAAGCGCTCAAACAGCGCCAACAGGCGATCAGTGCGTTGCAGGAGATCACTCCCGATCTGCAACCCTATCTGCGACAGGTCGGCGATCTGGAGCGTATTCTGGCGCGGCTCGCGTTGCGTACGGCACGCCCGCGCGATCTGGCACGTATGCGCCATGCTTTCCAGCAGTTTCCCGATATTCGCCAGCAGCTTGCGCCGTTGGAAACTGATTCGGTTCGTCGTCTGGTTAGCCTGATTGGTCAATTTGATGAGCTGCGGGATTTACTGGAACGCGCGGTTGTCGAAGCTCCGCCCGTGCTGGTTCGTGATGGTGGCGTGATTGCGCCGGGCTACAATGCGGAACTGGACGAATGGCGTGCGCTGGCCGATGGCGCCAGCGATTATCTGGATCGTCTGGAAATTCGCGAGCGGGAAAAGCTGGGACTTGATACGCTGAAAGTCGGCTTCAATGGCGTACACGGCTATTACATTCAGGTCAGCCGTGGTCAAAGCCATCTGGTGCCGATTCACTATGTACGTCGCCAAACGCTGAAAAATGCCGAACGCTACATCATCCCTGAACTGAAAGAGTACGAAGACAAAGTTCTGACTTCAAAGGGCAAAGCGCTGGCGCTGGAAAAAGCACTCTATGATGAGCTTTTCGATCTGCTGCTGCCTCATCTGGCTGAGCTTCAGCAAAGTGCAGCCGCGCTGGCCGAGTTGGATGTCCTGACGAATCTGGCCGAGCGGGCCGATACGCTGAATTACGTCTGCCCGACGCTGAGTGACAAACCCGGCATCAAAATCACAGGTGGTCGTCACCCTGTCGTCGAACAGGTGCTTCGTGAGCCGTTTATTTCGAACCCGCTGTCGCTGGCACCGCAGCGCCGCATGCTGATCATTACCGGCCCCAACATGGGCGGGAAAAGTACCTATATGCGTCAGGCGGCACTGATTGTGCTACTGGCACACATTGGCTGCTTTGTACCTGCGGATCAGGCGGTTATTGGCCCCGTCGATCGCATTTTCACGCGCGTGGGTGCCGCGGACGATCTGGCTTCTGGCCGTTCCACCTTCATGGTGGAAATGACAGAAACGGCAAATATCCTGCACAACGCCACGGAAAACAGTCTGGTATTGATGGATGAAATCGGCCGTGGAACCTCAACCTACGATGGTCTGTCGCTGGCCTGGGCCTGCGCTGAGAATCTGGCAAACCGCATCAAAGCCATGACGCTGTTTGCCACGCACTATTTTGAGCTAACCACTCTGCCGGAAAAAATGGAAGGCGTGGTGAATGTGCATTTAGATGCGCGCGAACACGGCGATACCATTGCCTTCATGCACAGCGTACAGGATGGCGCAGCCAACAAGAGTTATGGTCTTGCCGTCGCCGCCCTGGCTGGCGTACCGAAAGAAGTGATTAAGCGCGCACGTCAGAAATTGAAGGAGCTGGAAACGTTATCGAATAATGCGTCATCCAGCCATATTGATGGTGCGCAACTGGCACTACTGAGCAATGATGAGCCGTCTCCGGCCATTGAAGCGCTGGAAGGCATCGACCCTGATACGCTCACACCGCGTCAAGCGCTGGATTGGCTTTATCAGCTCAAGAAAATGCTCTAACGCGTAATCGATACAAAAGAGGCACTGAAATCAGTGCCTTTTCTTTTTAATACAGCGCTAGTCTATCTGTGTATCGCAGTTTGCTCGTGCTCTCATACGTGCTTTCTCACTGCTGTTGGGGACCACCGCTTTCACCATCTGACCTTCTTCCATCGACGGAATTACGGCAAAATGTGCGGTAAAGGAAATCAGTACCGGTTCACCCGCCGACAACGTGGTGCGAAGATACAGTCTTTCCAGCACAGCATTACTCGCCACCGCAAACGTTTTTCCCGTGGCGCAATCAGAGAACGTCGCAGCATCTGCCAGATTACGGTACATGCCCTTCATCGACATCGGCGTATCCGGCAATCCCTGCTCGGTTGCCGTCAGTTGACGAGGAAGAGAGGAGTTGATGGGAAGCCCTTGCTGATCCAGCATTTCCAGCCCCTTATCAACCGGGCGGAAGTAACGTTTTTCTCCTGCACTGTCCGTCAATACCAGCTTATCCGCAGTGCGTCGCCATTGCCCATAGGAAGCGAACGTGTTGTTGCCTGCCCGCGTGGTCTGATACTGCTCCCGCAGCACAAAAGTCCCGTCTTTTTCCAAAAACAACGACGTATCAATCCCTCCGCAGTCCGCACAGGGTAAAATGCCACGATAACTTTGCGCCATTGGTTTAAGGGGTTCTTCCTGAACCTGTGAACGGGTATGACACCCGATCAACCCAGAAATCCCTGCCATCAACAGCACACCGATAGCCAGTTTTTTCATCATTATTGTCCTGCCGTCTCTGCCCTGTTTTTATCTTTCTGACTCAATGCTCTAAATGTATCCAGTCCGTTATCATCCCTGAGTCTGAGAAATTTTCCACTCAGAAAATACCATTTCCAGACTATTCTTATCGTCAGACAACCAGATCGTGCCTTCCTGTATTGTCGCCTGCAATACCATCGTGCGCGCGGCCAGTCCAGCAAGCTGGGTCAATTGATTGTCATCTAAAAAGCGAATAGCCAGATTCTTGTATCCGGAGACCTTACTTGATATCGCACTCCACCAAACCTGAGCCGCACGCTCACTGTACGCGTATAACACCACAGTACGGGACTGATTGCAGGCTTTCTTAAGCCGCTTTTCATCCGGCAGGCCTAGCTCAATCCACAACTCCAACTCCATCGTATCGTTGCGTCGCCAGATTTCCGGTTCGTCATCGGCACTGAGTCCTTTGGTAAAACGCAGGTCTTCATCAGCATGGCAAATCCACGCTAAAAGCCGCAGCATCATGCGCTGTTCCGTTTCAGACGGATGCTGCGCTATTGTCAGGTTCGCGTCGTGAAAAAAATTCCGATCCATATCGGCAATATTAACTGCTGCTTTGTAAACCGTTGCTTTTAGTGCCATCAGTAACCTCGTCATTATTACCTTTAGTTTACTTGAGTTAGCGCCATCCTCACAGTAAAGGTGATATCTGCAACGTAACTGATAGATTAGGCTTCTAAGGACTACTGATATCCTGTTAGTGCCTATGCTATAGTCGGTTTGATAAATAGAGTTTATCTTCGTAGGCTTACAACATCGCGCACCGCAACAGGTGATGATGCATGAATATCTACCGAGCTGAGCTTTCAAGGGAGGATATAGTGCAAGAATACTGTGAATTAGTACGTCGCTTATACGCAGAGATCGCCAGTGGCGATCTGGGCTATATACCCGATTCGCTGGGTTGTGTTTTGAAAACCCTGGATGACATTGCCGCTAATGATGCGCTGCCATCCTCCGTCAGGGAACAGGCCGCTTTTGCCGCCGCTAACTTATTGGTGAGTGATTATGTCAATGAGTAATGAATATCAACCCATCAACTGTGATGATTACGACAGCCTGGAAGCCACTTGTCAGCAGAATCTGACGCTGACGCTGGAACTACGCAATGGTGAAGTTGTGACCGGTAAAGCCAGTGACATGATCTCACGTAAGCAGGTCGAATATTTGGTGATTGAAGCCTCTGGTGCAACACGCGAACTGCGCCTCGACCACATCGTCAGTTTCAGTCATCCTGAAATCGGGAAGGTCGTCGTCAGCGAATCCTGACAGGCTTACCCTTTCATTCAGCGGCAAACGCTGAACAAATGCTTCCGAAACGGACACGCGGGTTGTCCGTTTTTATTTCAGCACTTCTAGCTTTAGCTTTTATCCAGACCTTTTTCCCAAAGAATATGCCATACGGGTTGGCTTTCTTTCGCCTGCCCTTCCCGCGTGACGAATCGCCCCACAGCCGCAATCAGTTGCTCGTTGTAAAACACCAGCGGAGTCCGGTCGCGCCACCAGGGAGGAACGCCCAGCTCCTGCCAGAGTTTCTTGATTTGCCGCCCGTGAGATCTGCCAACAATATGCACAGTTCCACGGGTCGAAAAGCGAATACTCACCGCCTCACCGTTTTCCGGTGCACGAACCGCCATCCCACGCTCGGCCAGCGACAGCGTCCCCATATTGTCAGGGAACGATAACGGATGTGACGTCGGCTTCCACGGCAGAACGCAGTCTTTTAGCGACTGCATCGGCGGCAGTAAATAGAGATGCTGACGGAAACGGCGGATCTGCCACAGATTCACCTGCAATACCGGCTCCGCATCCTGACGGCTCATTGCGACTTCATCCCAGAGTCGCTGTAGCTGTTCACGTGCGGGCATGGTCGCACCTTGCTGCGCCAGCCAGCGACGCAGTAGCGCAAAACGACGCACTGGGCTTAGCGGTATCAGGCCGTCAATGCTCAGCGCTCCATCCGGCTGACATAACGCCTGCAGTGATTCCTCCAACAGCTCATCCAACAACTGTTCCTGTTCAGCACACAGCTCAGCGCTACGCGCTACGGCGGAGGAGAAATGCGGCCAGCGCTGCGTCAAGCGAGGTAAAATCTGGCGGCGTAGAAAATTGCGGTCAAAACGCTCATCCTGATTGCTGTCGTCTTCAATCCAGCAAAGCTGATGCCGCTGTGCGTACGCTTCCAACTGGAGACGAGAAAATCCTAACAGCGGGCGCACAAGTCGATGATGGCCCAGCATGCTTTGTGCCGCCATCGCCGACAATCCGGCAGGTCCGCTGCCGCGTTTAAGCGCCAGTAAAAAAGTTTCACTCTGGTCATCAAGATGCTGCGCCGTCAGCAGAGTTTCCCCAGCTTGCAGATGCGCTTGTAGAGCCTGATAACGCGCCGTTCTGGCCGCTGCTTCAATACCGCCGTGCTGCGTTTCAACCGTCACTGACAGCGAGGCAAACGGCACCTGCCAGCGTTCACACTGCTGCCGACAATGTTCAGCCCAACTATCTGCCAGCGGATTTAAGCCGTGATGAATGTAAGCCGCTCGAATAGCCAGCCCGGAACGCTGACGTACAGCCATCAGCAGATGCAGCAACACGCTGGAGTCCAGGCCACCGCTGTAGGCCAGCAGGATCGACCCGCATTCGGCCGTTTGCGCCGCGATCGCCTGGAACAATCCATCGTCAAGTAATCCATCGTCAGATTCAGTGCTGTTCACAACATCAGATCTCATACAGTTCTATGGGCAAGCCATCAGGATCGGAGAAAAACGTGAAGCGCTGCTGCGTTTCAGGATCGATCCGTACAGGTTCACAGACAACGCCAGACTGCTCCAGCGAGGCGACGGCCTGTTCAACGTCAGCCACGGCAAACGCCAGATGGCGCAGGCCGCAGGCTTCTGGTCGGCTGACACGATCAGGTGGTTTAGGGAAAGAGAATAGCTCGATGGTATAACGCCCATTCAGCGAGAGATCTCCTTTCCACGACTGCCGCACTTCACGATAGACCTCATGGTTCAACGTAAACCCTAGCACATCACAATAAAACGCCTTGCTGCGTTCATAGTCGGAGGCAATAACCGCAATGTGATGGACATCGAGCAGCTTCAGCATTATTCACACCCTCATAGCAAAAAATCCGCTGTCATTCCTGACAACGGATTTTGAAAGCAATGCCAGAATCACCTGATGGATAATAGCGCAAAGGCCATGACCTCATTGGCTGTCACCATAGCGATTAGCAATAATTATTAACAATAGCCATAGTTCATCAAACGCTGATAACGGCGGTTCAGCAGTTCTTCTTCGGTCATGCCATCGAGGTCGAGCAGATCGGCCAGCAGTTGCGCTTTCAGCGACTCAGCCATCACCGGAACATTACGGTGTGCCGAACCCAACGGCTCAGGAATCACGGTATCGATCAGTTTCAGCTCTTTCAGACGCGGCGCGATGATGCCCATGGCTTCCGCCGCCAGCGGTGCCTTATCCGCACTCTTCCACAGGATAGACGCACAACCTTCCGGCGAAATGACCGAGTAGGTGCTGTACTGCAACATGTTGACCTTGTCACCCACACCGATAGCCAACGCACCACCGGACCCCCCTTCACCGATAACGGTACAGATGATGGGCACACGCAGCGCGGACATTTCGCGCAGATTGCGCGCAATAGCTTCAGACTGGCCGCGCTCTTCTGCGCCAACGCCCGGATAGGCTCCCGGCGTATCGATAAAGGTAATGATCGGCATCTTGAAGCGTTCAGCCATTTCCATCAGGCGCAGTGCTTTGCGATAGCCTTCCGGTGCAGGCATACCGAAGTTACGGCGAATCTTTTCTTTGGTTTCACGTCCTTTCTGATGGCCAATGATCATTACCGGACGCCCATCCAAACGGGCAATCCCACCGACAATGGCTTTGTCATCGGCATAAGCGCGATCGCCAGCCAATTCATCAAAATCGGTGAAGATATGCTTAATATAATCAAGCGTATAAGGACGTTGCGGATGGCGTGCTAATTGCGCCACCTGCCAGGCACCCAAATCAGCGAAGATTTTACGCGTCAATTCAACGCTTTTTTCGCGCAGGCGCTGGACTTCTTCGTCCAGATTAATATCCAATTTTTCGTCTTGACGGCTGACTGCGGTCAGCGAGTCAATTTTCGCTTCCAACTCTGCAATCGGCTGCTCAAAATCAAGAAAATTCAGACTCATAGTATTCCTATATTAGTCAAATTCCAGTTCCACCTGCTCATTACCCACTAATGTGCGCAGCTCGTTCAGTAGCGCATCGGCAGGCGTTACACGCCATGCTGCGCCAAAACGTAATCGGGCGCGCGCATCTTCACGCTGGTAATAGAGATGCACTGGGATCGTCCCCGATCGATGGGGTTCCAACGATTGGCGGAGACGGTTTAATAGCTGGTCATCAATTTGCCTGTCAGTCAGCGAGATAGCAAGCCCGCGCGCATATTTTTCCCGCGCTTCACTGATATCCATTAACTCTCGGACGGTCATTTTAAGCCCGCCGCTGAAGTCATCAAAGCTGACCTGTCCACTGGCGATAAGGATACGGTCTTTCTCAAGTAAATGCTGGTATTTTTCCAATGCATCGGTAAACAGCATGATCTCAAGGCGACCGGAACGATCGTCCAACGTACAGACACCAATACGGTTACCCCGCTTGGTTACCATGACGCGAGCCGCCAACACCAGCCCAACGGCAGTGGTCATTTTACCCCGATCCGTCGGGTGCATATCTTTCAAACGTACGCCACCGGCATAGCGTTCAATTTCCTTAATATATTGCGTGATCGGGTGACCGGTCAGATACAGCCCCAGCGTTTCCCGCTCACCATCCAACACCACCTGCTCCGGCCACGGTGGCACGGTGCTGTAAGATTGTTCAACCTGCTCAGGCGCCTCGGCCAGCACGCCGAACATATCCACCTGACCAATGGCTTCCGCTTTCGCATGCTGATCGGCAGCTTTAAGCGCATCAGCCAATGAATTCATTAGCGCGGCGCGATGTGGCCCCAGGCGGTCAAATGCCCCTGACATAATCAGCTTTTCCAGCACGCGGCGATTCAGCTTTTTAATGTCGGTACGCGCGCAAAGATCGAACAGTTCTCTGAAATAACCGCCCTGATTACGCGCTTCGATAATCGCCTCAATCGGGCCTTCCCCCACGCCTTTAATCGCGCCGATGCCGTAAACAATCTCGCCATCGTCATTAACGTGGAAGTGATACAACCCACTGTTAATATCTGGAGGCAGGATTTTTAACCCCATCCGCCAGCATTCATCAACCAGCCCGACCACTTTATCCGTGTTGTCCATATCAGCCGTCATTACCGCCGCCATGAATTCAGCCGGATAGTGCGCTTTCAGCCACAGCGTCTGGTAAGACACCAGTGCATAAGCCGCAGAGTGCGATTTATTAAAGCCGTAACCGGCGAATTTTTCCACCAGGTCGAAAATTTTAACTGCCAGTTCACCGTTCACACCGCGAGATTTGGCGCCATCCTCGAAACCACCACGCTGCTTCGCCATTTCGACCGGGTTCTTTTTCCCCATCGCACGACGCAGCATGTCCGCACCGCCCAGCGTATAACCCGCCAGTACCTGAGCGATCTGCATAACCTGTTCCTGATATAGGATAATGCCGTAGGTCGGCTCCAGAACCGGCTTGAGTAACTCGTGCTGCCATTCGATATCAGGATAAGAGATCGCTTCACGACCATGCTTACGGTCGATGAAGTTATCCACCATGCCGGATTGCAGCGGGCCTGGGCGGAACAGCGCCACCAGTGCGATCATATCTTCAAAGCAGTCGGGTTTCAGACGCTTGATGAGATCCTTCATACCGCGTGATTCAAGCTGGAATACCGCTGTGGTTTCCGAACGTTGCAGCATGTCGAAACTTTTCTTGTCATCGAGCGGGATCGCCGCGATATCAATCGGTTCCAGCCCCTGCTTCGCCCGGCGGGCGTTAATCATCCCCAGCGCCCAGTCGATGATGGTCAGCGTACGCAGACCAAGGAAGTCAAACTTCACCAGCCCGGCATATTCCACATCATTCTTGTCAAACTGGGTAACCGGGTGGTTCCCTTCCGCATCGCAATACAGCGGCGCGAAATCGGTAATCTTGGTGGGGGAAATCACTACCCCACCCGCATGTTTACCGGCGTTACGCGTTACCCCTTCGAGCTTGCGCGCCATATCAATGAGAGCCTTAACTTCCTCATCGGCTTCATAAATTTCTGGCAACTGCGGTTCAGCAGCAAAGGCTTTTTCCAGCGTCATGCCCGGATCGGGCGGCACCAGTTTTGAAATACGATCGACAAACCCATAAGGGTGCCCAAGCACACGCCCGACGTCACGAATAACCGCTTTCGCTGCCATCGTACCGAAGGTGATAATCTGTGATACCGCATCACGTCCGTACATTTCCGCAACGTGATCGATGACCTTATCGCGTTTTTCCATACAGAAATCGACGTCGAAGTCAGGCATGGAAACACGTTCAGGGTTAAGAAAACGTTCGAACAGCAGGTCGAATTCCAGCGGGTCCAGATCGGTAATTTTCAGCGCATAGGCCACCAACGAGCCCGCACCGGAGCCACGCCCCGGCCCAACAGGCACGTCGTTATCCTTCGACCACTGAATAAATTCCATGACGATCAGGAAGTAACCGGGGAAACCCATCTGGTTAATCACGCCCAGTTCAACATCCAGACGCTCATCGTACTCTGGCCGCCGTGCTGCGCGCACTTCCGGGTCAGGGAACAGAAATTCGAGGCGCTCCTCAAGTCCCTTTTTCGAACACTCAACCAGAAAATCTTCCGTGGTCATGTCGCCCGTCGGGAACTGCGGCAGGAAATATTCCCCCAGACGAATCGTTACGTTACAGCGTTTGGCAATTTCAACGCTATTGGCCAGCGCTTCGGGGATATCCGCAAATAGCTCGCACATTTCCTCTTCGGAACGCATGTACTGCTGCGGGCTGTAATTACGTGGGCGTTTGGGGTCATCAAGCGTGTAGCCATCGTGGATAGCCACGCGGATTTCGTGAGCGTCAAAATCATCAGTGCTGATAAAGCACACTTCATTGGTCGCCACCACGGGCAACCCATACTTCGTTGCCAGCTCGACCGCAGCGTGCAAATAGCTTTCTTCGTCGGGGCGAGAGGTGCGGGTCAGTTCCAGATAGTAACGCTGGGGGAAGTGTTCCTGATAAAACGCCAGACACTGCTCGGCCTGCGTTTGGTTGCCGCGTAGCAAAAACTGACCGACGTCACCCCGGCGACCGCCAGACAGTAAAATCAGCCCTTCCCGATGCTCAATCAACCAATCCCGGTCAATCGTCGGTCCGGCAGCGCCATAACCACGCTGATACGCATGAGAAATCAGCAGCGTGAGATTCTGGTAGCCTTCATTATTCATCGCCAGAACAGTGAGATGCGCGAGTTCATCCCCTAGTTCATCGCTTTCGACATAGAAGTCAGCGCCGATAATCGGCTTAATGCCCGCGCCATGCGCACCACCATAGAACTTAACCAGCCCACACAGGTTGGTAAAATCGGTAATCGCCAGCGCTGGCATGCCGAGTGCCGCCGCTTTTTTTACCAGCGGACCGACTTTGGCCAGCCCATCGATCATGGAATAGTCACTGTGAACACGCAGGTGAACAAAACGTGGTTCGGCCATCTCCAGATCCCAGAATTTATCGATTAGTCAGCATGGCAGGCACAACGACATGCGCACACCACATCGAGAGTTAATGATGATGTTTCACGCCAGTCCTAATGCACGTTTGACTGGCGCGAAGCTCCGACGATGAAACTCAGTGGCACCCAGTGCGGCCAGTTTCTCCAGATGAAAAGCCGTTGGATAGCCTTTATGTTGGGCAAAACCATAAGCGGGGAAGCGTTGATCCAATTCGACCATCTCACGATCGCGTGTCACTTTCGCCATAATCGAGGCCGCGCTGATTTCAGCCACGCGGCTATCCCCTTTAACCACCGCCTGAGCGGGCATCGGCAGCGCCGGGCAACGGTTGCCGTCAATCAGAACAAAATTAGGCACGACAGCCAATCCAGCCACCGCACGCTGCATGGCCAACATGGTAGCATGCAGGATATTCAGTTGATCAATCTCTTCCGGTTCCGCACGGCCAAGGCTCCACGCCAGCGCCTTCTCTTTGATTTCATCATAGAGCGCCAGCCGACGTTTTTCACTCAGCTGTTTGGAGTCCGCCAGCCCGACAATTGGCCGAGTCGGGTCAAGGATCACCGCAGCCGTCACGACTGCGCCAACCAGAGGACCGCGCCCCACTTCATCAACGCCAGCGATACAGGTCGCCTGCGGATAGATAAACATTTCACTCATGGCTTTATTAATTACGAATAGCGTTTTATGAACGCGGCTTGATTAATTCCAGTACCGCCTGAGCCGCCTGTTCATCGGCGTTACAGCGAATTTGCTGATGCAAATCTACAAATGTCGTGCGCAGTTCTGCCGTTTTATCCACATCAGCAAACAGCGGCAGTAGCGCGGCGGCTAGCTTATCTGGCGTACAGTCAGTCTGTAACAGCTCAGTCACCAGCTCACGCCCAGCCAACAAATTCGGCAGCGACACCCACGGCGTTTTGACCAGACGCTGTGCCAGCCAGAAGGTAAAGGGCTTCATACGGTAACCCACAACCATCGGGCATTTCGCCAGCATACACTCCAGCGCCGCCGTACCGGAAGCCAATAGTGCCGCATCACTGGCAATCATGGCTTCACGCGCCTGACCATTCAAAAGATGCACGCGCAAATCGGAGGCCACACTGCTTTTGATCATCTCAAACTGTTCACGCCGTTTGCTGCTCACCAGCGGGACCACAATTTCCAAATCGGGGAAATGTTGGCGCAGCAACACAGCCGTATTGAGGAAATCCGCGCTAAGCATTTCCACTTCCGCTCCGCGGCTGCCTGGCAGCAGTGCCAGACAGTGCGCTTCTGGCGCAATCCCCAACGTCGCGCGTGCCGCCTGCTTATCAGGGTGCAGCGGCATTGCATCGGCCATCGTGTGGCCGATAAAACGGCAAGGTACATTGAAACGATCGTAAAACGCTTTTTCAAAAGGCAAAAAGGCCAGCACCAGATTCGTCGCTTTACCTATTTTGAAAACGCGTTTTTGACGCCATGCCCACACAGACGGGCTGACGTAGTGAATGGTATTGATGCCGCTCTGCTTGAGGTTACCCTCCAGCGTGATATTGAAATCAGGTGCATCAATGCCCACAAAGACATCGGGCTGGAGTTCGCTGAAGCGTTGGGTTAAATCCCGCCGAATTTTCAGCAGGCGAGGAAGTCGCCCAAGCACTTCCACAATGCCCATCACAGCCAGTTCTTCCATCTCGTACCAGGCTTCACAGCCTTGAGCCTGCATACGCGGCCCAGCAACGCCGACAAACCGTGCATTGGGCACCTTTTCTTTTAGCGCTCGAATCAGGCCTGCGCCAAGGATGTCGCCGGAAGTTTCCCCGGCGACCAACCCAATAGTCAAAGGACGTGATGACATGGATTAACGAATGATGCCGCGAGTAGAACGAGCAAAGAAATCGGTAAACGCCTGCACCGCCGGGTGTTCCGCCGCCAGCACTTCAATTTCCGGTTTCACTTCGTCCAGCGTTTTACCGCTGCGGTAGATCAGTTTGTACGCATTACGGATCGCGTGCAGGGTTTCTTTTTCGAATCCACGACGCTTCAGGCCTTCAATATTCAGGCCAAACGGCGTGGCGTGGTTACCCTGCGCGATAACATACGGCGGTACGTCTTGCGCCACACCGGAACAGCCGCCCACCATGACGTGAGCACCGATGATGCAGAACTGGTGTACTGCCGTCATCCCACCGATAATCGCAAAATCATCGACAGACACGTGACCACCCAGCGTCGCGTTATTCGCCAGAATGCAGCGATTACCCACGACGCAGTCGTGTGCGATATGCGTGTTGATCATCAACAGGTTATCGCTACCGACTTTAGTCAACCCACCGCCCTGTGTCGTGCCACGATGAATCGTGACGCTTTCACGGATACGGTTACGATCGCCAATCTCTACGCGGGTTGGTTCCCCGGCATATTTGAGATCCTGGTTCACTTCACCAATTGACGTGAACTGATAGATTTCGTTATCGCGGCCAATTTTAGTGACGCCATTGACGACGACATGTGATTTCAGCACCGTACCCGCACCGATCTCAACCTGAGAACCGATATAGCAGAACGGGCCAATATGAACGCCAGCACCAATAATGGCACCGTCTTCAACAATCGAACTAGGGTGAATAAAGGCGGTTTGATCAATCACGTTCTCAGGACTCCCGACGGCGAGCACACATCATTGACGCTTCGCAGGCCACTTCGCCATCAACTTTGGCAACACCTTTAAAGCGTGCAACGCCGCGACGCTCTTTGATGAATTCAACTTCAAGGATCATTTGATCGCCTGGCTGCACTGGGCGCTTAAAGCGCGCTTCGTCAACAGCGGCGAAATAGTACAGTTCACCCGGCTCCAGTTTGCCCACGCTTTTAAACGCCAGAATACCGGTGGCCTGCGCCATCGCTTCCAGAATCAGCACGCCGGGAAAAATCGGTTTGCCCGGGAAATGGCCCTGGAAGAAGGGTTCGTTAAAAGAGACGTTTTTCACCGCCCGCAGAAACTTCCCTTCTTCAAAATCCAGTACCCGATCAACCAGCAAAAATGGGAAACGGTGCGGTAATAGTTCTAAAATCTCTTCAATATGCAGAGTATGAGTGTCAGTAGTCAAAATACTCTTCCTGTCCATAAAAACTGATGCCATCAACAACACGGCCTGCGCAGACCCTAAATTAGGAGTCTTCAGGCAGGCCGCAAATAAAAACGCGAGTGATTAAACGTTATCGACTTTTCGTTCAACGGCTTTCAACCGTTTGCTTATCTCATCAATATTCATCACCAGCGCTGCGGTTTTACGCCATACTTTGTTGGGTTGCAAAGGAATGCCCGAAGAGTATACCCCAGGTTCTGTGATCGGTCGCATGACCATTCCCATTCCCGTGACCGTCACTTTATCGCAGATCTCCATGTGCCCGTTAATGACGCTGGCACCGCCGATCATGCAATAACGACCAATTTTCAAGCTCCCCGCCATAATGACGCCACCCGCTACCGCGGTATTGTCGCCAATCACGACGTTGTGCGCAATCTGACATTGATTATCAATGATAACACCATTGCCAATGACCGTATCATCCAACGCGCCACGATCGATGGTTGTGCTTGCGCCGATCTCAACCCGGTCGCCAATTCTTACCGTTCCTAACTGCGGGATCTTCACCCAGTTACCGCGATCGTTGGCATAGCCAAAACCGTCTGAACCGATAACCGTTCCCGACTGAATCAGGCAATGTTCACCCAGCTCAACGCGGTGATAAATCGTTACATTTGCCCACAAACGGGTACCTGCGCCAATGCGGGCATCTTGACCGATAAAGCAGCCGGGGCCAATCACAACGCCATCGCCCAGTTGTGCGCCAGATTCAATGACGGCATTTGCGCCAACGGACACATGCTGACCCAGCCTCGCGTCCGGAGCAATAACCGCGCTCGGCGCAATGTCAGTTGCCGGTTGCGGCGTGGTATCCAGCAGTTGCGCCATACGCGCATAGGTAAGGTAGGGATTCTTCACTACCAGCGCAGTAACCTGACAGTAAGGTAAATCCGCTTCCGTCAGCACGACCGCTGACGCCTGCGTCCCAGCCAGTTGCTCACGGTAACGACTGTCGGAAAGAAACGTAATTTGCCCAGATTTTGCTGAATGCATAGAAGCAACACCGGTGATGACGATATCGCCATCACCGTGTAATTGTGCATCCAACTGTTGAGCTAACGCGTCCAGTCGAATTGAATACATGGTTTATTTAACCTGTTTCAGCACATCGGCAGTGATGTCTTTCGCATTGGCGACATACGCAACCGCGTTAGCGTCAATCACAACATCATAACCTTCTTTGGTTGCAACCGCTTTCACGGCATCCTGAATACGGCTCAGAATTTTGTTGCGTTCTTCCATCTGACGACGGCGGTTATCCTGGTCAAAAGCCTGCGCTTTGGTGGAGAACTGCTCGCGTTGCGCCATGACGTCCTTCTCCATTTTGCTGCGTTCGCTCGCTTTCATGGTAGAACCGTCACGCTGCAACTTCTGCATCTTGGTCTGTAAAGCGTTTTCCATAGATTGCAGTTCAGAAGCACGGCCTTTGAACTCGTTTTCCAGCTGTTTGCCAACGGTTTCACGCTGTGGCAGCTGTTGGAAAATGCTGGAGACGTTAACAACAGCAATTTTGTCAGCAGCCTGAACGCTGGCTGAAGCAGCCAATGCTAAACCGAGGCCTGCGGCACATAACCACTTTTTCACTATAAACTCCTCAACCTAACCTATTTGTGTCTTAACACTTTAATTATGGGCATCACGCCGTAGTGTGAACGGCTTCTGATCAACCATTCATAGCCACGAAATATTCATATCAACGAACTATTTATATCAACGAAATACTCGTCTCAACGAATCATGATACGACATTCCCTGCATACGACCTATTGACGTCACACTACCAGGTTTTGCCAATGTTAAACTGGAATTGTTCCGACTTGTCTCCATCGTACTTTTTAACCGGCTGGGCATAGGAGAAGACCAATGGCCCAAGCGGAGACATCCATTGCAACGCGATACCGCTGGAAACACGGAAGTTGCTTGCTTTGCTGTAATCCGGTACGCCTGCGGCAATCGTTGCAGGTGTATTTTCCCAGTTGGTATCCCATACCGTACCACCATCCACAAAGAAGGATGTACGTACAGAATTCGCGTATTTATCGCTGATAAACGGCGTCGGCACGATCAGTTCCGCACTCAGCACGGCCATCGCATTCCCCCCCACCGCATCATCCAGATTAGTCGAGTCAATCGGACAATTAGCATAAGACGTTGCCCCCGCAGCACACTTGTAATATGCGGCTTTAGGACCAATGGTGTTCGACTGGAAGCCACGCACTGTACTGGAACCACCGGCATAGAAGTTGTCGTAGAACGGCACTTCCTTACTACCGATGCCATCAGCAAAGCCCGCACGCGTACGGCCCATCACGACCCATTTACCACTGTCGGTCAACGGGTAGTAACTCGCCGAATCAAACGTCAGTTTGTAGTATTCGTTATCGGAGCCTGGTATCGCAATCTTGGCGTTCGCAGAGGCACGTGTTCCTTTCGTCGGGAAGTAGCCGCGATCCAGATTGTTATACGACCATCCGGTATTCAGGAAGAAATCATTGGCTTTGAAATCCGCACTCGATTTGTTGTTCTCAGGAACCACCGATGGGTTGACACCCACGGAATCCAGATAACGCCACATTGCCACCTGCGGTCTCATATCGGACAGATCGTTATGGACATAATCCAGGCCGACACGCAGTGAGTTGTTCTCGTTAATTGGGAAGCCCAGCGTGCTGCCCACGCCGTAACTCACGTTGGTATAATCGGACAGATCGGCGTCAGAGGCCTCGAATTTGTTATAGAAGACGCGGCCACCGAGGCTAACGCCATCGACGGTAAAGTACGGGTCAGTTAGTGACAGTTCGACATACGTCTGGTAGTCGTTTTTCGTCCCGCTGATACCCACGGAGTTACCTGTCCCCAGCCAGTTGTCCTGCTGAACCCCAGCCTGGAAGCTCACACCACTTTCGGTACCGAAACCAACACCAAAGTTGAATGTCCCCGTATTACGCTCTTTGACTTTATACGTCACATCAACCTGATCGGCCACGCCGGGAACACGCTGCGTTTCTACATCAACGCTTTCAAAGAATCCCAGTCGGTTTAGACGTTCTTTGCCTTGTTCAACCAGATCGTTACCTAACCAGGCACCTTCCATCTGGCGCATTTCACGGCGCAGGACAGCGTCTTTCGACGTGTCGTTGCCATCAAAACGGATATGACGCACATAGAAACGGTTACCGGCATCAACGTTGATGTTTAATCTCACCGTCTTGTCTGCATCATTAATTTCCGGCTGCGTTACCACGCGCGGATAGGCATAGCCATAACGACCCAGCAGTTTCTTGATGTCCTCTTCCATCCGGGTCACTTTCGTCCCGTTGTAGAGTTCACCCGGTTCAATCTTTGTCAATCCTTCGATTTCCGCAGAATGACCAGCCAGATTACCTTTCACCGTCACGCCGGACAGCTTGTACTGATCGCCTTCCGTCATATTGATGGTAATGTAGATGCCTTTTTTATCTGGCGTCAGGCTCACCTGAGTAGAATCAATGTTGAAACGCGCATAGCCGCGATCCAGATAGAAACTCCGCAGAGTTTCCAGATCGCCAGACAATTTTTGCTTCTGGTATTTACGATCGCCAACCACGTTCCACCACGGCACTTCATCACGCAGTTGGAAACGGGAGATCAATTCGTCGGAGCTGAACGCTTTGTTACCGACAATATTGATCTGTTGGATCTTGGCGGAAACACCTTCCGTGAAGACCAGTTTCAGGTCTACGCGGTTACGCGGGAGTGGCGTGACAACGGCTTTAACCGATGCGCTGTACTTACCCACGCTGTAGTAGAAATCTTCCAGTCCTTTTTCGATGCTGGTGAGCGCCGTGCGGTCCAACGCTTCACCGACGCGCACGCCGGAAGCCTCAAGGTTCTCTTTCAGCATGTCGTCTTTAACAGACTTATTGCCGGAAAACGTGACGCTGGCGATTGTCGGACGTTCTTTCACCTGCACAATCAGCGTTTCGCCATCGCGCAGGACGCGGACATCTTCAAAATTTCCGGTCGCAAACAAGGCACGGATGGTGTTGCCGATATCATCGTCACCGATGGTATCACCAACGCGGACTGGCATACTGAGTAGTGCCGCCCCGACTGCAACCCTTTGCAGGCCCTCGAAATGAATGTCCTTCACTACGAACCCGTCTGCACCGTATACGGTTGCGCTGCTGAACAGCAGCGACGCTATGAGCAACTTTTTGATCGCCATCGTTGTTATGCGTTTTTCCTAACCTAATCCCGCGCCTAGAGACGAGAGAAATCATTGAAAAGTGCAAGTCCCATTAACAACATCAGCAATACTGTACCAATGCGATAGCTAACGTCCTGCACACGCTCAGAAACCGGCCTGCCCTTCAGCTTTTCAACCGCAAGAAAGAGCAGGTGTCCACCATCCAATACCGGCAGAGGGAATAGATTGATGATCCCCAAATTAACGCTGATTAAGGCCAAAAACATCAGGTAATAAATCAATCCATAATCTGCTGACATTCCTGCGCCCTGAGCAATCGAAATGGGACCGCTCAGGTTGTTCAGCTTAACATCCCCCATAACCAGTTTCCCTAACATACTGACGGTCAATTTCATCAGTTGCCAGGTTTTATCTGTTGCCTGGTAGATTGCGCTAAACGGCCCATACTGGCGCACAGTTCTGTATTCTTCCGGCAGCGGCGTCACACTTGGCATAACGCCTGCCAGCCCTTCAACTCTGCCACTCCCCACAGATTTGCTGTCTGGCGTTAACGTCAACGGTATTGCTGCGCCGTTTCGTTCCACCTCCAGAGCAATGGATTGTCCGGGGTTATTACGCACGGCGATGACGAAATCACGCCATTGCGCTAGCACCTGCCCGTCGACTTTAACGATCCTGTCTCCGACTTGCAAACCTGCTTTTTCCGCCGCCGAGCCTGCCTGCACCTGATGCAGTACGGGCTCGATTTGCGGACCGCGCGGAATAATACCGAGCGAGGCAGCAGGATCTTGCTTATCAGGCTCAAACTGCCAATCGCGTAAATCCAGCGTTTTCTGGACGACGCGGTCAGCACCTAAAGGTGCAGTTCCGATCACGACTTCGCTATCGCCGATTTTACCGATCAGCGCCAGACGCGCAGTATCCCAATCAGGCGTTTCGATACCATCTACTGACTTTAGTTCCATTCCCGCGGACATTTCCGCTTGCGCCGCGATGGAATTGGGCAGGATTTCACCCACAACCGGACGCACGCCCGGCACGCCGAGAATAAACACCAGCCAGTACGCCATAATGGCAAACAGGAAATTGGCAATCGGGCCAGCGCTGACGATAGCCGCACGCTGCCAGACCGTTTTACTGTTAAATGATTGGTGGCGGAATTCTGGCGCAACGGTGTCGACACGTTCATCCAGCATCTTGACGTAGCCACCAAGTGGGATCAGCGCAATCACGAATTCTGTACCGGTACGATCGCGACGACGCCATATTGCGCGCCCGAAGCCAACGGAGAAGCGTTCGACCTTCACACCACAGCGGCGAGCCACCCAGAAATGCCCAAACTCATGGACGGTGACCAACACACCCAGTGCGATAATAAACGCGGCAAGATTCCAGAAAAAACTCAGCATAAATAGCTCTACCGCTTTATTCTAAGCCACTTTAAACAGCAGCAGCATCAGGCAAGAGAATACAGGAACCGCAGCAGTCAGGCTGTCGATACGATCGAGCACACCGCCGTGCCCCGGAATCAAATGGCTACTGTCTTTGATGCCCGCCTCGCGTTTGAACATGCTTTCCGTCAAATCACCCAGTACCGAAGCCAACGCGGCAGCGATAGAACATATCAGCAATGTCGATGGCTCCACCGTTAATGGCGCGTAGAAGCTAAACAACACAGAGATTAGCGCTGAGGTCGCCAGGCCGCCGAGAAAGCCTTCCCAGGTTTTGCCCGGCGAAACTTTTGGCGCAAGCTTACGCTTACCAAACAGTTTACCTAACATGTAGGCACCGCTGTCCGCCCCCCACACCAGCAGCATGACATACAGCAGCCACCAGGCTCCCGTGAACGGATTAATCGCGTAATTATAATGACGAAGCGCGACCATGCCCCAGAAAAACGGCACGATCGTCATAATACCGAACACAAGCCGCAATGTACGCGAATGGCGCCAGAATGAGGCGGAAGCCGGATAGAACAGAACCAATAGCAGTGCCACCCCCCACCATGCCAGTGATGACCAGAGTGAGACACTGATCTGCGGAATATGAACGGAATAATGGTAGGCTGGGAGTGATAACAGCATCAGCGCCAGCAAGAAACCACACAGAATCGCGAGCCACAGGCGTTGACCATAAGAGGCAAATCCTGCCAGTTGCCCCCATTCCCATGCCGCCAGCATACAAACAGCCAGCGTAACCAACGTGAATCCCAGAGGAGGCAGCAAGAAAAGCGCTGCAATAACAATCGGGATCAAAATAAAAGCAGTAATCAGGCGATACTTCAGCAAAAGTTCCCCCTAGGATGCATCAGCATCGATAGGTGTTGTTCCCCCGAAGCGGCGCTCGCGTTGTGCAAAAGCATTCAGCGCACCTTCAAAGACTTGTTCATCGAAATCAGGCCAGAGGACATCAGTAAAGTAAAGTTCAGCATAAGCAATTTGCCACAGAAGAAAATTACTGATGCGGTGTTCTCCACCGGTTCTGATCACCAAATCAACCGGAGGCAGATCATTCAGACAGATGTACTGACATAATGATGCTTCATTAATGCTATCAGGACGCAGAATGCCTTCCTGCACCTGCTCTGCAAGTTGCCGTACTCCCTGAATAATATCCCAACGGCCGCCATAATTCGCGGCAATATTGAGTGTGAGCCCCTGATTCTTTTCTGTCAGCGTCTCCGAACGGCGGATGCGCTCTTGCAAACGCGGACTGAAGCGACCGATATCGCCGACAACCCGTAAGCGAACATTGTGCTTGTGCAGGCTTTTTACTTCGCTGTCCAGCGCCCGAACAAACAGCTCCATGAGTGCGGAAACTTCCTGCGCCGGACGGTTCCAGTTTTCACTACTAAATGCATAAAGCGTTAGTGCGTCCAGCCCTTGGCTTACGGCAAAACTGACTGAACGTCGCACAGCCTTTACACCAGCCTGATGGCCAAAAATCCGCATTTTCCCCCGGTTTTTCGCCCAGCGACCATTGCCATCCATAATAATGGCAACATGCTGCGGCCCCGCGGGTGGCAGATCGTTAGTATTTTTTTGATTATCGGACGGCATAACGCGTACTTATTTCCTCAAGCAAGAAATACAACAGTCCTTCCGTAACATCAGACCCCGTTAGCGCAAAAAAAGCCGTGAACAATCACGGCTTAGCTTCACGGTCGATTAAACCACTTTCGCATAATCAACCATTGAGTGGCGCAGACTATACCACCTCCACCGCACATGAACAAATTGTGCCATGAGCCTATCCGGTTATCGCGCGTAGCGTGTCAATGCGCGCGCGGCGGCCTGTCTGGCCCAGCGATCAATGAATAAAACATCATCAACACTGGCAGGTTCTGGCAATGTAAGCTGTGCAATGACATGCCGATTTACTGTCGCGATATCCGTAAAACGAATCTGCGACTGCAAAAATGCCGCTACCGCAATTTCATTCGCGGCATTCAATGCTGTCGTGGCCGACTGACCATGACTACAGGCATCCATTGCCAACTGCAAACAAGGGTAGCGCGCATAATCCGGGTCCAAAAAGGTTAGCGCGCCAATCTGGCAAAAATCTAACGCTTTTGCGCCCGAGGCCACACGTTCGGGATAAGCCATCGCATGGGCAATCGGCGTACGCATATCAGGCGATCCTAACTGCGCCAGAACGCTGCCATCACGGTAGCGTACCATTGAGTGAATCACCGACTGAGGATGAATAATGACTTCCATCTGCTCAGCAGAAGCGTTAAACAGCCAGCGCGCTTCGATATACTCCAGCCCTTTGTTCATCATTGTGGCGGAATCAACCGAAATTTTACGCCCCATTGACCAGTTTGGATGGGCGCACGCCTGATCTGGCGTCATATCCGCCAGCGCCGACACCGATGTTTCACGAAACGGACCGCCGGACCCAGTCAGAATAATGCGTTCAACACCATGCTGCGACAATGAAGCGTAACCTAACTGACGCTGAATTTGCTCAGGTAAACTCTGAAAAATCGCATTATGTTCGCTATCTATTGGTAAAAGCTGCGCGCCACTTTGCGCTACCGCGTCCATAAAGAGACGCCCGCAAGTAACCAGTGACTCTTTATTCGCCAACAAGACCTGTTTTCCGGCATGGATTGCCGCCAACGTCGGCAATAATCCTGCGGCTCCCACAATCGCGGCCATGACCTGATCGACGCCATCCAACGCGGCAAGCTCACACGCCGCCTGAACCCCTGCCAGAACTTCCGTTTTGCAGCCGCATTCCACCAATTGCTGGCGCAGAGCTGTTGCAGAGGCTTCATCCGCCATTGAGGCATAAGCAGGTTGGAAAGTAAGACACTGCTCCAGCATCAGCTTGACGTTGTACCCGGCGGATAGCGCACGTACGGCAAACTTATCAGGATTGGCTTTAATGACGGCCAGCGAACTGACGCCAATAGAGCCAGTGGAACCAAGAATTGTCAGTTGCTTCATTAAAAATGCTCTGAATAACCGGATTTGATGACAGGAAGGTACACGAGTCTGAGACGATTGCCATGATATATCTCTGCTCTCGCTCACAGTCGCGACTGTAACAGGGATATATATAGCAAAAAATTGTTTACTGCCCAGAGGGGCTGGCCTTCACCTATTCCCTGCATAAAAAATAAAGCGCCGCCGGAAAAAAGGGGCAAGCCCACACGTTTCCTGCGACGCTATATTCAACAGGCTGATTAGAACTCCATCAGCTCCGCTTCTTTTTCTGCCAGTACGGTATCCACTTTCTTGATGAAGTTGTCAGTCAGTTTCTGTACATCGTCCTGAGCACGACGTTCTTCATCTTCACTGATCGCTTTATCTTTCAGTAGCGCTTTCAGTTTGTCGTTAGCATCACGGCGCACGTTGCGTACAGAAACACGCCCTTGTTCCGCTTCGCCGCGCACAACTTTGATCAGATCTTTACGACGTTCTTCCGTCAATGGTGGCAACGGAACACGGATGACGGTGCCAGCAGAAGACGGGTTCAGGCCGAGATCGGAGGCCATGATGGCTTTCTCAACCGCCGGGCCAAGCGTACGGTCGAATACCGTAATTGCCAGCGTGCGGGAATCTTCTACGACAACGTTAGCAACCTGACGCAGTGGCGTTGCGCTGCCATAGTATTCAACCTGAATGCCATCAAGAATGCTAGGCGATGCACGGCCGGTACGGATTTTGCTGATCTGGTTTTTAAACGCTTCAACACATTTATCCATGCGCGTTTCAGCATCTTTTCTGATTTCATTAGTCACGTTGTGAACCCTTGAAAACTGGTTGCCTGGCGGACCATGTCAGTACATGATCCGGTGAATAATTAATGCCAGCGCTCGGCTGACGTATAGCGCAATACTGACAATATATTACCCTATAATCGGGATTAGCCGTTATTACTGACTAATCAACGTTCCTTCTTTTTCACCCATAACAACGCGACGCAGTGCGCCAGGTTTGTTCATGTTGAAAACACGGATCGGTAAATTATGGTCGCGTGCCAGCGTAAACGCAGCAAGATCCATCACTTTCAGCTCACGTTCCAGCACTTCCTGATAGGTCAGCGAATCGTATAACGTTGCTGAAGGATCTTTTACCGGATCGGCAGAATAGACCCCATCGACCTTTGTTGCCTTCAATACGACATCTGCTTCAATCTCAATGCCGCGCAGGCAAGCTGCAGAATCCGTGGTAAAGAAAGGGTTACCTGTCCCGGCGGAGAAAATCACCACGCGGTTATTGCGCAGCAGGCTAATCGCTTCCGCCCAACTGTAATTGTCACAGACGCCATTCAAGGGAATGGCGGACATCAGGCGAGCGTTCACATAGGCACGGTGCAACGCATCACGCATTGCCAGACCATTCATGACGGTCGCCAGCATTCCCATGTGGTCGCCCACAACGCGGTTCATACCCGCTTTAGCCAGACCCGCGCCACGAAACAGGTTACCGCCGCCGATAACCACACCGACCTGAATACCTAACTCAACCAGTTCTTTCACTTCCTGAGCCATGCGATCCAGAATGCTCGCATCGATACCAAAACCTTCAGTTCCCTGTAAAGCTTCGCCACTGAGCTTCAGCAGGATTCGTTGATAGACGGGTTTTGCATTGGTTGCCATGGTGTTCTTATCCTACAGGCTGTCGTCGTATTGGGGGTTGTAAAATCAAAACTGTTCCACCCAGCCCTTATTCTGAATGCAGGAAGCCAAGCGTAATGAAACTCTTTGGGCTGGATAAAAAGGAACCGCCAACTGGCGGCTCTTTTTACTGATTAAGACTGCTTACTCATCGCTGCAACTTCAGCAGCAAAGTCAGCCTCAACTTTCTCAATACCTTCACCCACTTCGAAACGGATGAAGTTAGTTACATCAGCATTGTGCTCTTTCAGCAACTGACCAACAGATTTGGCTGGATCCATAACGAAAGGCTGACCAGTCAGAGAAACTTCACCGGTGAATTTCTTCATACGGCCTTCAACCATTTTCTCTGCGATTTCTTTCGGCTTGCCAGACTGCATCGCGATTTCCAACTGAACCTGGTACTCTTTCTCTACCACTTCAGCAGACACGTCTTCTGGCTTAACGAATTCAGGCTTGCTTGCCGCAACGTGCATAGCCAAGTGTTTAACCAGCTCTTCGTCAGCGCCTTTAGCAGCAACCAGGACACCGATGCGCGCACCGTGCTGGTAGTTACCCAGAATGTCGCCTTCCAGAGCAGAAACGCGGCGAATGTTGATGTTCTCACCGATTTTCGCAACCAGCGCGACACGCTCTTCTTCGAACTGTGCTTTCAGCACGTCAACATCAGTGATTTTGCCTGCAACAGCCGCGTCCAGCACTTTGTCAGCAAATGCCTGAAAACCACCATCTTTAGCAACGAAATCGGTCTGGCAGTTAACTTCCAGGATCACAGCGTAGTTACCGTCGATCTTAGTCTTGATTACGCCATCAGCAGCAACGTTGCCTGCTTTTTTCGCCGCTTTAATCGCGCCGGATTTACGCATGTTTTCGATAGCCAGCTCGATGTCGCCGTTAGCTTCAACCAGCGCTTTCTTACATTCCATCATGCCAGCAGCGGTACGCTCACGCAGCTCTTTTACCAGTGATGCGGTAATTTCAGCCATTCTAAAATCCTCGGGAGATTTGTTCTGCCTGGTCGCCACAACCAAACAGCTTTAAAAGTGAAAAAGGGGCCATAAAAAGGCCCCTAACCAAACTAGTACTACCTGGTTAATAAGGGCTCAACGAGCCAGACTTATTATTCAGCTTCTACTAAGCCTTCTTCTGCCTGCACAGCCAGATCTTGAGAACGGCCTTCGCGGACAGCAGTCGCAACAGCGCTCAGGTACAGACTAACTGCACGGATTGCGTCATCGTTACCAGGGATGATGTAGTCAACGCCATCTGGATCGGAGTTGGTATCAACCACGGCGAATACCGGAATACCCAGGTTGTTAGCTTCTTTGATTGCGATGTGCTCGTGATCGGCGTCGATAACGAACAGCGCGTCTGGCAGACCGCCCATATCTTTAATACCGCCCAGGCTGTTTTCCAGCTTGTCCAGTTCACGAGAGCGCATCAGCGCCTCTTTTTTGGTCAGCTTGTCGAACGTGCCGTCTTGAGATTGGGTTTCCAGATCTTTCAAACGCTTGATGGACTGACGAACGGTTTTCCAGTTAGTCAGCATACCGCCCAACCAACGATGGTTCACGAAAAACTGATCGCAGTTGTTGGCTGCATCTTTTACCGCTTCGCTTGCTGCGCGCTTAGTACCAACGAACAGAATTTTGCCTTTGTGAGAAGCAATTTTGCTCAGCTCAGCCAGAGCGTCGTTGAACATTGGTACAGTTTTTTCAAGGTTGATGATGTGAACTTTGTTACGCGCACCGAAGATGAATGGCTTCATTTTCGGGTTCCAGTAACGGGTCTGGTGACCAAAGTGTACGCCAGCCTTGAGCATATCGCGCATGGAAACAGTTGCCATGATTACCTCTATTAATTAAGTATGGGGTTATGCCTCCACATGTCCCATTGCGCCGACCCCATCCGGTGAAACACCTCAGGAGCACCCCGGCGAACGTGCCGACATGTGTGTGTTATTTACACAAAGTGAGTTTAGTCGATGTGGCTGGGTACCGTATAACCAATATCCAGCCGGATCATCGGCGCGCTTTATACCATAAATCCCCCAGCGACACCAACATTTGTTATTCAATCGTCCACGCATCAGAATGATCGTTTGGCAACCCAGCGGCAGGACTGGTAACATAAGTTATTAGTTATTCATCTTAATTCTCGTGTCTTAAATGACACCTGCGGACGACCACCAATGGCAATTTCAATTAAAACTCCTGAAGACATCGAAAAAATGCGCGTCGCTGGCCGTCTGGCTGCCGAAGTTCTGGAAATCATCGAACCCCACGTGGTGCCGGGCGTGAGCACCGCCGAACTGGACAGAATCTGTCACGATCACATTACCAACAAGCAGCAGGCGATCTCCGCCAGTCTGGGCTACCACGGTTTCCCGAAATCAGTGTGTATTTCCGTCAATGAAGTGGTGTGCCACGGTATTCCAAGCGATGACAAAATCCTTAAGGATGGCGATATCGTCAATATCGACGTCACCGTCATCAAAGACGGCTTCCACGGCGATACCTCAAAAATGTTCATCGCAGGCAAGCCAACCATTCTGGGCGAGCGCCTCTGTCGCATCACGCAGGAAAGCCTCTATCTGGCGTTGAAAATGGTTAAACCCGGCATTCGCCTGCGTACGTTGGGTAAAGCGATCCAGCAGTTTGCGGAAGGGAATAACTTCTCCGTAGTGCGTGAATATTGCGGTCACGGTATCGGTAAAGGCTTCCATGAAGAGCCGCAGGTTCTGCACTATGATGCCGATGACGGCGGCGTGGTGCTGCAGGCGGGTATGGCATTTACGATCGAGCCTATGCTCAATGCCGGTGATTTCCGTATTCGCACAATGAAAGACGGCTGGACGGTAAAAACCAAAGATCGCAGCTTGTCGGCACAGTACGAGCATACTATTGTGGTAACCGATAACGGCTGCGAAATAATGACGTTGCGAAAGGATGACACCATCCCCAACATCATCACGCATGAACAGTAAACACTAAGCCGGCAGATGCCGGCTTTTTTCTGGCGTGCAAAAGCACGTCCCCCTTAAGGCCGTCGCAAGCGACGTTGGAAAACGCGCTCTGCGTTTTTTTATGGGCTGCGCTATGACAGATAACCACTTTTCGCCAGACAGTACACCACCTGACGCAACCTCACCCAACAGCCCTTCAGATACCACGACACTCGCGCAACGTCCCGCGTCACCGCTGACCTACGCGGATGATATGCTGAATTGCCAGAGGTTAAAACAGCAGTTAGAACTGTTTCAGCTTTGGCTCGGTTCAGAATTCCGCGCCGGCGTCAGCGCGGAAAAGCTCATTGATGCCAGAACCTTGTTCATCGATCGCCTGTTGCAGCGGCTATGGTACTTCTACGGTTTTGAAAATATTGCCCAGACTTCTCTGGTCGCCGTAGGTGGATATGGTCGCGGTGAGCTGCACCCGCTTTCCGACATCGACGTGCTGGTCTTAAGCCAGACAGCGTTGAGTGAGGAACATTCCCAGCGCGTCGGCCAATTCATCACCCTACTGTGGGATCTGAAGCTGGAAGTCGGCCATAGCGTCAGAACGCTGGAAGAGTGCTTACAGGAAGGGCGCGCCGATATTTCTGTCGCGACCAATCTGATCGAATCGCGCATGATATGCGGCGACGTCGCCCTGTTTCTCTCGCTGCAAAAACACATATTCAGTGATGAATTTTGGCCATCATCCACGTTTTTTCCAGCAAAAATCGCCGAACAGCAAGAGCGCCATCAACGCTATCACAGCACCAGCTACAATCTGGAACCCGACATCAAGAGCAGTCCTGGCGGGCTACGCGATATTCATACTCTGCTGTGGGTCGCGAGACGCCACTTCGGTGCCACCTCGCTAAATGAGATGGTCGGTTTCGGCTTCCTGACTGAGGCCGAACGTAAAGAGCTGAACGAATGCCAAAGCTTTTTGTGGCGCATCCGCTTCGCTCTGCATCTGATCCTGCCGCGTTACGACAACCGGTTGCTGTTCGACAGGCAGCTTAACGTTGCGCAACTTTTGCAATATCAGGGCGAAGGCAACACGCCAGTAGAACGCATGATGAAGGATTTCTACCGTATGACGCGCCGCGTCAGCGAGTTGAACCAGATGCTATTGCAGCTCTTTGACGAAGCGATTCTGGCACTGGATGCGAGTGAGAAGCCTCGCCCGATTGACGATGAATTCCAGCTACGCGGTAATCTGGTGGACCTGCGCGATGAAAACCTGTTTATCAAAAAACCGGAAGCCATCATGCGCATGTTCTACCTGATGGTGCGTAACCGCGACATCAGTGGTATTTACTCCACCACGTTGCGCCAGTTGCGCCATGCACGTCGTCACCTCGCCAGCCCGCTCTGCACCATCCCGGAAGCGCGCCAGCTATTCATGAATATTCTGCGCCACCCACACGCGGTAAGCCGTGCCCTGCTGCCAATGCATCGCCACAGCGTGCTGTGGGCGTACATGCCGCTGTGGGGGAATATTGTCGGCCAGATGCAATTCGATCTGTTCCATGCTTATACGGTGGATGAACACACGATCCGCGTTCTGCTCAAACTGGAAAGCTTCGCCGACAAGGATACGCGACCACAGCATCCGCTGTGCGTAGAACTCTACCCTCGCCTACCCCAGCCCGAATTATTGCTGCTGGCGGCCCTGTTCCACGATATTGCGAAAGGCCGCGGAGGCGATCATTCTGAACTGGGTGCGCAGGACGTGTTGGAGTTTGCCGCGTTGCACGGGCTGAACTCGCGTGAAGCCCAGTTGGTTTCCTGGCTGGTACGCTGCCACCTGCTGATGTCCGTCACCGCACAGCGTCGCGATATTCAGGATCCTACCGTCATTCAGCAATTTGCCACCGAAGTGCAGAGCGAAACCCGCTTGCGCTATCTGGTCAGCCTGACGGTTGCGGATATTTGCGCCACAAATGAAACATTGTGGAATAGCTGGAAGCAGAGCCTGTTGCGTGAACTTTATTTCGCGACGGAGAAACAACTGCGCCGTGGCATGCAAAATACGCCAGATTTACGTGAACGCGTCCGGCATAACCGCCTGCAAGCATTGGCGCTGCTGCGTATGGATAACATCGACGAAGAAGCGTTGCACCACATCTGGAGTCGTTGTCGCGCCGATTATTTCCTGCGCCACTCGCCAAATCAGCTTGCCTGGCACGCGCGCCACCTGCTGGAGCATGATGTCAACAAACCGCTGGTGCTCATCAGTCATCAAGCCAGCCGTGGCGGCACAGAGATTTTTATCTGGAGCCCGGACAGGCCCTATCTTTTCGCGGCGGTCGCCGGCGAACTGGATCGACGCAACCTCAGCGTGCACGATGCGCAGATTTTTACCAGCCGCGACGGCATGGCGATGGATACGTTCATCGTGCTGGAACCGGACGGCAGCCCGCTGGCGCAAGATCGGCATGAAATGATACGCCATGCGCTGGAACAAGCGCTAACACAACGGCATTATCAACACCCGCGCGTACGACGCCCCTCACCCAAGCTGCGCCACTTTTGCGTGCCAACGGAAGTCAACTTCCTACCGACACATACGGACAGGCGCAGCTATATGGAGCTTAGCGCACTCGATCAACCAGGGCTGCTGGCACGTATCGGTGAAATTTTTGCCGATCTCAACCTATCGCTGCACGGCGCACGCATTTCCACGATCGGCGAACGGGTAGAGGATCTTTTCATTCTGGCCGACACCGACAGACGGGCATTAAAGCCGGAATTGCGCCTTAAATTGCAAGAACGGTTGACAGAAGCCCTTAACCCAAACGATAAAGTACCATTGAGTTAATTTTTACAATCAGGAAAGAGAAATCAGGATGCACCAACAACTACAGAACATCATTGAGACGGCTTTCGAGCGCCGCGCTGAAATCACTCCGGCAAACGCAGACACCGTTACACGTGAAGCCGTCAGTCAGGCTATCAGCCTGTTGGATAGCGGCACCCTACGCGTTGCAGAGAAAATCGACGGCCAGTGGGTTACCCATCAGTGGCTGAAGAAAGCGGTGCTGCTCTCTTTCCGCATTAACGATAACCAGGTGACGGAAGGCTCAGAAACGCGTTATTACGACAAAGTGCCAATGAAGTTTGCCAACTATGACGAAGCCCGCTTCCAGCGTGAAGGCTTCCGCGTCGTACCACCAGCGAGTGTGCGTCAAGGCGCCTTTATCGCCCGCAATACCGTGCTGATGCCGTCTTACGTCAACATCGGCGCTTACGTTGATGAAGGCACGATGGTAGATACCTGGGCAACCGTCGGTTCTTGTGCTCAGATCGGTAAAAACGTTCACCTGTCCGGCGGCGTAGGTATCGGTGGTGTTTTGGAGCCATTGCAGGCGACCCCGACCATCATTGAAGACAACTGCTTCATCGGTGCGCGTTCTGAAGTTGTAGAAGGCGTCATCGTGGAAGAAGGTTCCGTTATCTCCATGGGCGTGTTCATTAGTCAAAGCACCCGTATTTACGATCGTGAAACCGGCGAAGTCCACTATGGCCGCGTACCCGCTGGCTCCGTCGTGGTTTCCGGCAACTTGCCGTCCAAAGATGGCAGCTACAGCCTGTACTGTGCAGTCATTGTGAAGAAAGTGGATGCGAAAACCCGCGGTAAAGTGGGTATCAATGAGTTATTACGCACTATCGACTAAACGAGAAACGGCGGGTTAATCACCCGCCGTTTTTTTATCTTCGAACGATAAGTGATTTATATGTCCCCTAAATACTTCGGTATGACGGGTATATCTAAAAGCCGAGAAGGTGACGCTATGTATGACAATCTAAAAAGCCTGGGCATTACCAATCCCGATGATATCGATCGCTACAGCCTGCGTCAGGAAGCGAACAACGACATCCTGAAGATCTATTTTCGTAAAGATAAGGGCGAGTTTTTCGCTAAAAGCGTGAAGTTCAAATATCCACGCCAGCGTAAGACCATCGTGGCCGACAACGCAGGACAGGGCTATAAAGAGATCAACGAGATTAGCCCAAATCTGCGTTATGTCATTGATGAATTGGACAAAATATGCCAGAAGGAACAGGTTGAGGTCGATCTGAAGCGCAAAATCCTCGACGATCTGCGCCATCTGGAAAGCGTCGTTTCCAACAAGATTACCGAAATTGAAGCGGATTTAGAGAAACTGACCAAGAATCGCTAAACACGAGCATTCTCTAACAGGCTGCAACAACAACGGGAGCACAACAGGCTCCCGTTTCTCATTTCAGCACAGAATCACTGTGCATCAACCAAATCAGCCCATCCTTCAACCCACGGGCATGAAATCACTTCTGGTTCTGGGTGTTCGACGGCATCAATTTCCAACACGTCACCCAGACGCTTAGCACCGATTTCCTGCAACAGCGCATCGAAAAGATGACCGCCCGCACAGAAATTCGGGTAACTGCTGTCGCCTAGCGCAATCACGCCATAGCGCAGCGCGGGCTGATAACCGCCGCTCTCACGCAGTGCGGCGTAAAGCGGAACAATAGAGTCAGGCAGTTGGCCTTGTCCCGTCGTCGACGTGACAACTAAAACCGAATGCTCGCGATAGTCCAGCCAGGATTCCAGCGTCGCATCTTCAAAAACCTTAACCTCATGACCACGATCCCTGAGGATATTTTCGGCTTCTTCCGCCACCAGCAATGCATTCCCGTAGACCGTACCCACAAAAATACCAATCTGCGCCATGCTTCTGACTCCCTTTTTGATTCAATGTGTTTGATATAAAAGCTATACAAAGTAATACGGAAGATATTACCCGACGAAATGTTTGCTATCCTGACCTGAGTCGGCAGGAAACTCAACCCCTTCAAACTCAGGGAGAATCCCCTGCCAGCCAAACTGAGTCATCACACCTTGCCATGGCGTATCCCAGCATGCTTGCAACGTCAATGGCTGCCCGCTCACTGGATGATTAAGCTGTAGCTCGCTGGCATGCAGCATGAGTCTGCCGCAGGAAAAATGTGTCTCCATGGCACGATTGTGTCGCAGGTCGCCGTGTGCGGTATCGCCAATAATCGGATGGCGGAGGTGTGACATATGGCGACGGAGCTGATGTTTACGCCCGGTCAGTGGCTTCAGTTCCATCAGACTGTATCGTGCCGTTGGGTAACGGCCAATGGCTACCGGCATCTCGACCTGCGCCAAAGAACGGTAATGCGTGACGGCAGGCTGCGGTGCCTTATCAGGATTCGTAAACTTGTCGGCGATCTTGTCCAGCTCTTCGGTGAGCGCATAGTCAATCACGCCGTCGTCCAGCACATAGCCACGCACCACGGCATGATACATTTTCTGCATCTGGTGTGATTCAAACTGCTGGGATAGCGCACGCGCCACCTCGCTGGACAGCGCGAGCAACAACACGCCGGATGTCGGCCTGTCGAGACGATGAACGGTATACACATGCTGGCCGATCTGATCGCGCACGGTCTGCATCACCACGACCTTTTCTTTGCGATCCAGCCAGCTACGGTGGACAAGCCAGCCGCTGGGTTTATTGACGGCGACCAGATGCTCATCCTGATAAATAATCTCAAGCATCGTGTACTGCGCCATCCTGTGCATCTGGGCGGAACAGCGCATCAATCAGCCCGATATGCAACAGAATCGCCGATGTCTCTTCTGGCGCACCTTCCAGTGCTTCTTCAAAATAGGGAAGCAAAGCCAGTTCTGTGGGCAACGCTAATTCGCTATCCAACAAGGCATGCATGCGCGGCAAAAAGACCCACTGCAACCACTCTTCGGGTTTCATGGTATCAAGGCTGAAAGGCTCAGTGCTATTAAACGCTTCGTCTTCTGGCGGAACAACCTGCCAGAAAGGACTTTCCCTCAACGCGCGCTCAATATCGAATAATGACTGACGAACCTGGTTCTCTCTACTCATGCGGTTTCTCGCCCTTGAAGCCAACAGTAATGACGGCAAAGCATAGCATTGATATCAGCCTGACCCAATCGCCGCATGTTGACCACAGGCTATCGGCGACAACCTCAGTTCCCAATGCTACAGGCAAAAAAGTGGGGGTACTGATTGCTCAGTACCCCCGGTTCGTTTTATAGCTATCCCGCTACACATTTGCATCCCTGCTCATCCATGAAAACTTTTCCTTTTTGGTCATCCTGACCCACAATCCTTGCTGGCGTCCTACTTTCTTCCTGACGTTTCCATCCTGTATCTTCCGTGATTAAATCCCTTAGGCTCCTGCCCCACCGATATTCCTAATCGGCTCTCGATCTCCTTCCTGGAGGTGTCCCTGATTTCATCCTGAAACCATGTATCTTCCTGAAACCATGTTTCGTCCTGAAAACAACCCGAGTGCAGTAACACTATTTTGTTACTAATAATCACCATTACACACACTGTAACCGGTTACTAACTTAAGTTATAAGATGTATTAATTGTCAGCTTTCAGCAAGGGGTAAGTGACAATGTTTCTCAGCACACCTTAGACGACATGGTAAATTTTTGTTTTAATCGTCTAATTAATAATGAAAAAATAAAAATGAAACATATTTTCAACATTAAAGATAAGATATTTCTTACAGCAAATGTAAGAGATCTCTCACAAAACCAAAAGTGAAATTCGATTAACCATTAGACCGCTAACGGATTCAGGTTAGAAAAAAACGCTGTCAGCGTCGGTGCTAAGATCTGACGCTTTTTCGTACCGAACTCTTCCAGGATGATCTCACCAGAAATATTACACAACGACACCATTGTCATCTCAGAATCGGTCGTCGCTAAAAACAGCGTCGGCGTAAGTTTAAGGCGTTTCTGAGTTAACAAGTGGCCAATCAGATTCTCCTGAATGCGGGTGAAATCCTCTTCGCTCCACACCTGCAATAGCTGACAAGATAGCGAATCAAACTGCGCCGCCATATCTCCGGCATACTGCGCGGTGTAAAAAGCATGAACATCAGGATGCAAGCTAATTTCCAGCGCACGTTCCACGCCGTCCAATGCGGCTGAAGGAGCAAAAGGCTGCGGCAACCAGTAAACCGTATTCTCATGATTTTCGACAATACACGGGGAAGGTATGCCGTAAAGGGCTTCACTGGCGGGAAAGTGCCCCTTCTCCTGTTGCCAACAGGCAACATAACGCTGGGTAAACGCCGCCAGTGCCGAAACGACCTCATGCTCCATAATTTTTCTCATCACTCTTTTAGTCAGGTTACACTATTCGCCATCACGATTATCACATCAAGGTAACAGCATGTCCGTTTATGACAAGCACCAGGCCCTGAGCGGGCTGACACTGGGCAAACCCACCCCCTACCACGACCGCTATGATGCCGCACTCCTGCAACCCGTGCCACGTAGCCTGAACCGCGACCCATTGGGCGTTTATCCTGACAACCTGCCTTTTCATGGCGCAGATATCTGGACGCTCTACGAGCTTTCCTGGCTGAATAACCGTGGCGTGCCTCAGGTGGCTGTCGGTGAAATGCATCTGAATGCGGAAAGCCTGAATCTGATTGAATCAAAAAGTTTTAAGCTGTACCTGAACAGCTTTAATCAGACGACGTTCGACAGTTGGGAAAGCGTACGCGACACGTTAGCCAACGATCTGGCGCACTGCGCACAGGGAGACGTCAGCGTCACGCTTTCCAAACTCAGTGAGCTTGAAGGCCAGCCGCTAGCGGGCTTCACAGGCGAGTGCATCGATGATCAAAACATTCAGATCGACAGCTACGATTTCAACGCCGACTATCTGGCGACAAATGAACAGAACGCGCCTGTCGTTGAAGAAACGCTGATCAGCCACCTGCTGAAATCCAACTGTTTGATCACCCATCAGCCCGACTGGGGCTCTGTACAGATCCACTATCACGGCAAACGCATTAACCGTGAAGCGCTGCTGCGCTACATTGTCTCGTTTCGTCATCATAACGAATTTCATGAACAGTGTGTGGAACGAATTTTTAACGACATCATGCGCTACTACCAGCCGGAAAAACTCAGCGTTTATGCCCGCTATACCCGACGCGGCGGGCTGGACATCAACCCGTGGCGCAGTAACTATCCCTTTAACGCGCCAAATGGGCGTCTGCCGCGCCAGTAACCGGCCGATAAGTCGCGCGGGCTTGCACGGTAACTGCGTAGCGTCACGCAAATGGGTTCTAAGACTGCCGCCAACATTGGAAAAAATGATGACAGCGCGTTAAGGTGGTATTCCAGACAACAAAAGATCCATAACGTCTGAATGGTACTCAAGTAGGTTTCATTTAGATTCGCGGCATTTAACGCATGTATAGCCCGCGTCGCGTCTTAAATGAATAACATTCGTGCCGTGTTGCTGAAGCGTCGAACGTGTAGTAACGGAACGTGCTCTCGGCAGCCAGCATGGCATCGCGAATTATATTGCGTTTCAAGGAGCAAAATTGATTACACATATCAGCCCATTGGGATCGATGGATTTGTTATCGCAGTTGGAAGTCGACATGCTGAAAAGCACGGCCAGCAGCGATCTCTACCGTTTGTTTCGCAACTGTTCCCTCGCCGTACTGAATTCCGGTAGCCAGACAGATAACAGCAAAGAGCTACTGTCTCGTTATGAAGATTTTGATATCAACGTGTTACGCCGCGAACGTGGCGTCAAACTGGAACTGGTGAATCCACCGGAAGACGCGTTCGTGGATGGCAATATCATTCGTGCGCTACAGGCCAACCTGTTCGCCGTATTGCGCGACATTCTGTTCGTCAACGGCCAAATCGCCAGCGCGGGCCGCTATCAGAACCTAAATCTGGAAAATTCCGCCCATATCACCAATCTGGTGTTCTCTATCCTGCGTAATGCCAAAGCGCTCCACGTCGGGGAAGAACCGAACATGGTGGTTTGCTGGGGCGGCCATTCAATTAATGAAATTGAATATCAGTATGCACGCAAGGTAGGCAGCCAGCTCGGCCTGCGTGAACTGAATATCTGTACGGGCTGCGGTCCGGGTGCGATGGAAGCACCAATGAAAGGTGCCGCCGTCGGTCACGCACAGCAGCGTTATAAAGAGGGGCGCTTCATCGGTATGACTGAGCCGTCCATCATTGCGGCCGAACCGCCGAATCCGCTGGTCAATGAACTGATCATCATGCCGGACATAGAAAAGCGTCTGGAAGCCTTTGTCCGTATCGGGCACGGCATCATTATTTTCCCCGGCGGGGTCGGTACGGCGGAAGAGTTCCTCTATCTGCTGGGCATCATGATGAACCCGGAAAACAACGAACAGGTGTTGCCGATTATCCTGACAGGGCCGGAAGAAAGCGCAGACTATTTCCGTGTGCTGGACGAATTCATTGTGGGCACGCTGGGTCGTCAGGCGCGTCGTTACTATTCGATCATCATTAATGACGCCGCGGAAGTCGCCCGTCAGATGAAGAAAGCGATGCCGCAGGTGAAAGAAAGCCGTCGCCACACGGGCGATGCCTACAGCTTTAACTGGTCATTGCGCATCGCACCCGACCTGCAACTGCCCTTCGAGCCGACGCATGAAAATATGGCCGATCTCAACCTGCATCCGAACCAACCGGCTGAAGAGCTTGCTGCCGCGCTGCGCCGAGCGTTCTCCGGCATTGTGGCTGGTAATGTGAAGGAAGTCGGTATTCAGGCAATTGAGCAACGTGGGCCATACAAAATTCACGGCGATCCGCAGATGATGAAAAGCATGGATACGCTGTTACAAGGCTTTGTCGCACAGCAGCGCATGAAGCTGCCCGGCAGCGCCTATATCCCCTGCTACGAAATCTGCTCCTAACGGTCCACCGAGCGGTCGTCTCTATGTGGGGAAGCTCAGCTTCCCCCTCTTATCACATCAGGAATCACGCGATGCCCGTCCATTTGCTGATTGTCGACGCACTCAACCTGATACGTCGCATTCATGCGGTTCAAGGTTCCCCGTGTATCACGGCATGCCAACATGCGCTGCATCAGCTCATACAAAACAGCCAGCCTACGCACGCTGTCGCCGTCTTTGATGATGAAGATCGCGATGCCAGTTGGCGTCACCAGCTCCTGCCAGACTACAAGGCAGGACGCACGCCCATGCCGGATAATCTGAAACAGGAACTCCCGCAGATTAAATCGGCATTTGCCGCAGCAGGCGTAGCAAGCTGGCACAGTCCCGGCAATGAAGCCGACGATCTGGCAGCGACGCTAGCCACCAAGCTGTCATCAGCAGGGCATCAAGCAACCATTGTATCGACCGATAAAGGGTACTGTCAGTTATTGGCACCACACATTCAGATTAGAGATTACTTTCAGAAACGCTGGCTGGATCTGCCGTTTATCGAACAGGAGTTTGGTGTTTCACCGCAGCAGCTTACGGATTACTGGGGGCTGGCGGGCATTAGCAGTAGCAAAATTCCGGGCGTCGCGGGTATCGGCCCCAAAAGCGCAGCACAGCTTTTGCAACAGGCAGGGAGTCTGGAGGCGTTGTACCAGCAATTAGATACCGTGCCGGAGAAGTGGCGTAAGAAATTGGAACAATATAAAGAAATGGCGCTTGTCAGCCGACAGGTGGCCACGCTGCGTACCGATTTAACGCTCAATGGTAATCTGCAACAGCTAAGGCTGCCGGTGCAGATTGCCGCTCAGTCGGGCCCTCACTAGCGACATGCATTAATATGGATGCGTACCCGTTATCCTAGATACGCATCCGTATGCTTTTATCGCTCGTCGCGACGGCCAGGCACTGCACTCCAGAAACGACGAACATGCACGGTGATTTCTTCACGATCATGGTACAGATGCTTGGCATGAACTTCAGCATTAATGCCATTTTCACTCAGGCGTTCACGCAACTGCGCCAGATTCTGCGACACTTCTTCGTAGCGTTTCTTCATTGGCAGTTTCAGATTGAAAATGGCCTCACGGCACCAGCCCTTCACCAGCCAGTCGCTCATCAGGCTCGTCACTTTCGCCGGCTTTTCCACCATGTCGCACACCAGCCAGTACACATTATTCCGCGGTGGTTCGAAGCGGAAGCCGTCCGCCTGATGATGCATCACCTGCCCAGTTTCCATCAGACTGGGTGCCATTGGCCCATTGTCTACTGCATAAACCATCATGCTGCGTTTGACCAGTTGATACGTCCAACCGCCGGGACACGCGCCTAAATCCACCGCGTACATCCCGCTGCCCAAACGCTCATCCCACTCATCCGCGGGAATAAAAACGTGAAACGCTTCTTCCAGTTTCAACGTCGAGCGGCTTGGCGCATCAGAAGGGAATTTAAGCCGTGGGATACCCATATAAAACGGCGAATTGTTATTGCTATAGGAGTAACCGACATAGCAGCAGCCTGGCGCAATAAACAGCACATGCAGTACCGGCCGATCTGCTTTTTCATAACCCAAGAGAATTTTATGTTCGCGCAACGCCGCACGCAGCGGCACGGTAAATTTGCGGCAGAACTTCATCAGTTCCTTGCTTTCGTTAGTGTCAGGAACTTCAACACGCAGTTCCCCGGCGCGTTCAATGGCTCCCGACAACATGCCGACAATTGGCGTGATACGATCTTCCGGCGGCAGATCACGCAGTAACTCACCGCTTACGAACATTTGACGAGCAAAAATCAGCTCATGGAACGGCAGTGTTTTCACCAGACGTTCAGCATCTTCATGCTGGTAGCATTCAAACACCACGTAGCCGCTGTTTTCTTTTACCCGCGCGAAGCCAAAGGCATTATGCTGCGTGGCTTTTTCCGTTATTTCTGCCGCACACTCTTTTTCGAATCCAGGACGGCAATACAAAATGACTTTATTCATGGCGTTCAGCCTTTCTCTTCAGACGCAGTGCGCCAATCAATATTAATATCCATCCCACCAGAAAACAGGTTCCGCCAAATGGCGTCACATAAACCCATAGCTTCAGATGAGAAAGCGCCAGACAGTATAAACTTCCGCTGAAGAGTACCGTTCCCAACGCCAGAAAAACGCTGCTCCAGTAAAACCACAGGTTGGTTCGGTGTTGCATAGCAATGGCCAGCGCCAAAATCGCCAGCGTGTGAAATGCCTGATATTCAAGGCCGGTACGCAGCCAGCCCAGTTCCGTTGCACCCAGCGTTTTACTGAGGACGTGGGAACCAAACGCGCCCAGCGCGACAAAAGTGAAGCCACTGACAGCAGCAAACACCAGCATGAAACGACTATTCATCGTAGTTACCTATAATCGTTGTTACCTATAAACGAGGTTGCTGACAAAGACCGCCGTTTTCGTTCGGCAAGTAGGTCGGTCTCAGTCTGAAACGTAGTTATCTACGTGAGTTATTCGGTCACCCAACCTTCGACAGCCACACGGCCTCAGCGCGTGCCGTTGTCATAGCGAAAACGAAACTTTTCCTGCTCGCTGGCTGCCCGCGCCAAAATCCAATGGCGAAAGGCGGCTATTTTACCCAGTTCTGCCTGACTGTCATGACATACCAGATAAAAAGCGTTCCGGCTGACCAGCACATCGTTAAATGGGCACACCAGCCTCCCAGCTTCGATTTCCGTTTGTGCCATTACATTATTCGCCAACGCCACGCCCTGACCATGAATCGCCGCCTGCAACACCATGGCGCTGTGGCTGAAAATAGGCCCCTGCTGCACGTTAATTTGCACGCCAAGCTGACGCGTATAGGACAGCCAGTCACGACGCGACGCATCGTGCAACAGCGTGTGTGCGACCAAATCATCCGGCGTTTTTAACGGGTGATTCCCCGCCAGCAACGCAGGTGAGCAAACGGGTAACAGATATTCGGCGTACAATTTTTCTACCCGTAACCCCGGCCAGTTTCCCCGACCGTAGAAAATCGCGACATCCACGTCATCCGCCAGACGATCTTCATCGCGATCCACTGCTTGAATACGCACATCAATTCCTGGATAGTCGGAGTTAAAGCTCGACAGACGTGGTACCAGCCAATGAATGGCAAAGCTGGGTAGCAGGCTAACCGTTAACGCGCCTTTGGCGCTGCGGGATTGCAGCTTGCGGGTTGCGTCATTCAAAGATGAGAAAATCTCTTTGATATCAAGGTAGTAACTTTGCCCCTCTTCCGTCAGTAGCAGGGAGCGATTACGACGGCGGAATAGTTTAAGCCCCAGAAAATCTTCCAGGGATTTAATCTGGTGGCTGACGGCGGCCTGCGTAACAAACAGTTCTTCTGCCGCTTTGGTAAAGCTTAAATGGCGAGCCGCCGCATCAAAAACGCGCAATGCGTTGAGCGGAGGAAGACGTTTTGACATGAACGAAATCTTTTGGTTTACGCTAAATCAGCGGTTTATCGGGCACATTGATACCCATTAAATCTTAAGATGCAGAAAAACAACCAAGGGAAAGATCCCCTGCCAATTAGCTGGCTAAGCGATTAATACCAGTGGCAACAGCCGGATTCTCTACAACGAAAAGATGACGGGCACAACTATTAGTTTTTGTAATCCGAGACATTATAATTTGTCCGTTGAGGATGTACCAGCAAATACCTATATTAGCGCAACTTCCTAGGCCGGAACGAAAAGTACGGAGGGGTAACCTGAGTGCTTTTGGCTTGTGGTTGTGATGTTGTGTTTGCTATTTGTTTGTCTGCCTTTTGCAGATGTGGTAGCGAGTCTAGCCTATTCACTTCCTGTACATTTACCCTGTCTGTCCAAAGTGATTTTTTGTGTAGCACCGTAAATTACGGTGCTTTTTTTTGTCCTCGATAAAGAAAAAAAGCCAACGTGTTACCGCTGGCGTTTTAGTCTACACTTGCAATGCTAAGTAATACTTGATTACTTCGCTTCAACCATTTCACGTACATTATCACGACTAATCTGCTGGTTCTGACCATACGCGTCTGTGTAGCTGATCATCCCCGTATCGTTATCCACTTTTGGCTTGCCTTCAGAGATAATGGTACGCCCATCATTGGTATGTAAGACGTAGTTGCTAGAACAGGCTGCCAGAGTAAATGCCAGTGCGATAGCGGCAAAAATAGAGATTTTATTCTTCATAATTAGTCCTCATCAACTTTAAATTTCATCCAATATACTTATTTCATCAGGAAATCCTGAAAAGTAACAATTTAAAGCGTAGCAAGAATTGTTTTTTTTTCCACAAAATCGTATTAAGCATAGTCTTAAACTTGTCTCTATCGACAAAATGGGACAGGATCTGTCCTCCAAAAGAGGATGCTCATGACACCGTTTAACCCTGCCACCTTTCGCCAACAGTTCCCCGCCCTCCAGCCTTCGACGGTGTATCTTGATAGTGCCGCGACCGCGCTGAAACCACAGCCTGTCATTGATACAGTGCAACAGTTCTATAGCAGTGAAAGCGGTACGGTGCACCGCAGCCAGCATCGCGGCGCGCAGGCGCTAACCCAGCGTTTTGAAGGTGCTCGTGAGCAAGTCGCCACGTTACTTCACGCCGACGATCCGCGTTCCATTGTCTGGACCAGAGGCACAACGGAAGCAATCAATCTGGTCGCCCAGAGCTATGCTCGCCCTCGCCTTCAACCGGGCGACGAAATCGTTGTGAGTGAAGCGGAGCATCACGCCAACCTGATTCCATGGCTCATGGTGGCGCAGCAAACTGGCGCAAATGTGGTGAAGTTACCGATAGGTGCGGACTTCTTGCCGGATGTTGAGCAGCTAGCTACGCTGATCACCCCCAAAACCCGGCTGCTGGCGCTGGGGCAAATGTCAAACGTGACGGGCGGACAGCCCGATCTGGCGCGCGCGATTGCGCTGGCCCACGGCTATGGCGCGGTAGTGATGGTTGACGGCGCGCAGGGCATTGTTCACTGTCCGCCGGATGTACAGGCGTTGGATATTGATTTCTATGCGTTTTCCGGGCACAAACTGTATGGTCCAACCGGGATTGGCGTCCTGTACGGCAAAACCGCCTTGCTGGAGAGTATGATGCCGTGGCAAGGCGGCGGGAAAATGATGACGCAAGTTTCGTTTGACGGCTTCAAACCGCAGGCGATTCCGCAGCGGTTTGAAGCCGGGACACCGCATATTGCTGGCGTGCTTGGCCTGTTTGCGGCGTTAGACTGGCTAAGCTCGCAGGAGTGGCACGCCGCCGAGCAGCACAGTCAGTGGCTCGCGCAGCTTGCCGAAACACAGTTGACGCGGTTCCCCGGCTTTCGCAGCTTCCGTAGCCCGCACTCCAGCGTGCTGTCCTTTGATATTGCCGATGTACATCACAGCGATCTGGTGACGCTGTTAGCCGAAAGCGGCATCGCACTGCGCGCCGGGCATCACTGTGCGCAGCCGCTGATGAACGCACTCGGCGTCAGCGGCACGCTCCGTGCCTCATTCGCCCCGTACAATAACCAACAAGATGTTGCTGCACTGATCGCCGCGGTGGGCAACGCCCTTGACTTACTGATCGACTAAACCATGACCGAAACAACCGACGCTATGCATCCTTTTGACCACATGCATCCTTTTGGCCACGCCATCACCGTCGCCGATCTGCTGGCGCGCTTTGATACCTGCCGCGCATGGGAAGATCGCTATCGGCAGCTTATTTTATTGGCAAAGGCGTTACCCGCACTGCCCGAGGTGCTGAAAACCGAGGATATTTCATTATCCGGCTGTGAAAATCGCGTCTGGCTGGGTTATCAACGTCAGGAAGACGACAGGCTGCACTTTTACGGTGACAGCGATGGGCGCATTGTTCGGGGATTATTGGCGGTATTGCTCACCGCCGTTGAAGGAAAAACGCCAGAAACGCTATTACAGCACGATCCACTGGCGCTGTTTGACATGCTAGGACTGCGCGCTCAGCTCAGCGCTTCACGTTCAAGCGGGTTGGCGGCGCTGGCCGCCAGAATCAGGAACATAGCAGAACAAGAAGCAGCGGGAAAATAGCGGAATCGCGCTACTTCTGCGCCACAGACGATCCTCCCCTTTTCGCCATCATCTTCTTCAGCGCATGGGATACCGCAACAAACCCGAAGGTTGCGGTGACCATCGTCGCAGCCCCAAAGCCTGACGCGCAATCCATCCGCATGACACCATCTGCCGTACTACGAGACGCACAAACGGAACCATCAGGCTGCGGATAAACCAGCGGCTCGCTGGAAAACACACAGTCGATACCCAGCTTTCCTTTGCTGTTCTTCACCACGTTAAAATCGTGCTTTAACCGCTCGCGTAGCTTGGCAGCCAGCGGATCCTGAATCGTTTTCGCCAGATCGGTAACTTCAATCCGGGTCGGATCGATCTGCCCGCCAGCACCACCGGTTGTCACCACCGGGATTTTATAGCGGCGACAGTAGGAGAGCAGCGCCGCCTTCGGGCGCACACTGTCGATAGCATCAATCACATAGCTGAAGTTTCGGTCAAGCAGCTCGGCCACGTTTTCCGCGCTAATGAAATCATCCACGCAGGTGACACGACATTCCGGGTTGATCGCCAGAATACGTTCCGCCATCACTTCCGTCTTCGACTGCCCTGTGTGCTGACGCAACGCGTGGATCTGACGGTTGGTATTACTGACGCATACATCATCCATATCAATCAGCGTAATCGCGCCGATGCCGGTACGCGCCAGCGCCTCAGCCGCCCAGGAACCAACGCCACCAATGCCAATCACACAAACGTGAGCCTGAGAAAACAGCGTCAGCGCCTGTTGACCATATAACCGCGCGGTGCCGCCGAAGCGTTGCAAATAGGCTTCGGATAATTGCGTACTCATTTAACCAACCTTACGAAAACAAAATCACAGAAGAATAAAACAGCGAGAAAAGCGGCTCAGGATAGCGCTAAACCCGCACCACATCCACCAGACAGCTCATGGCATTCGGCCCCTGAGTGAGCGGCGACGTGCCGATATCCAGCGTCAGGACATTCGCATTTCCTGATTGCTCAACCGGATACCACGTTTTCTGACCAAAGCCGGGCTCAAACCAGGCACCAGTGGGCATAATCACCACGCCCGGCGTGACGCCGTCGGTAATCTGTACGCCCGCCAGAATACGGCCACGCGCGTTTCTGACTTCCACCTGAGAGCGATCGGTAATATCCCGCGCAGCAGCGTCCTGCGGGTGCATGTACAGCGTCTCTTTTCCTGCGGTCTTATTCGCGGCAACCTGCGGCGTAGCGGCCAGTTGGCTATGCAAACGGTCAGATGGCTGAATAGAAATAAAGTGCAGCGGCCACTCTTGCGCGCTTTCAGCCCCCAGCCATTCAACGGGAGGCTGCCACTCAGGATGCGGCGCAAAATCGGCATAGCCATAGCTAGCGATGGCAGAACTGAACAGTTCAATTTTACCGCTTGGCGTACTCAGCGCATGCTGCTGCGGGTCACGGCGGAAATCCTCAAAGAACACAAACGGTTTTTCATCCATCGGGATTTCGACATGTCCCTGCTGCCAGAAATCCTCAAATGACGGCCAGTTATTAGCGGCATCGCGCTGCCGCGCTCGGCATTCGTCATAAAGGTGTTCCAGCCATTGCTGCTCGCTGCGATTTTGCGTGAACATGTCACCATAGCCCAGACGTTCCGCCAGTTCGCTGAAGATATCCACGTCATTACGCGCCTGATGCTGCGGCACAATCGCCTGATGCATGGCAAAGATAAAACGATCACGAGACGACCCGCCAATGTCATTACGCTCCAGCGTGGTGGTGACGGGCAGTACGATGTCCGCCATCTGTGCCGCTGGCGTCCAGACGATATCCTGCACAATCACCGTATCTGGCTTACGCCAGCCGTCCACCAGACGGTTCAACTGCTGGTGATGATGGAACGGATTACCGCCCGCCCAGTGAATCAGATGAATATCGGGATAAGTATGGGTTTCGCCCTGAAAGGTATAAGGCGCTCCCGGATGCAGTAGCATATCGGCGATACGTGCCACAGGGATCGCCAGCCCCGCGTTCGGGGTTGACGGAGAAGCGGGCCCAGGCGTTGAAATACGCTCGTTGCCGACGCTGTTCATCGAACCGTGGCCGAAGGAGAATCCACCACCCGGTAACCCTACTTGCCCCAGCATTGAAGACAGCGCAATCATCATCCAATAGGGCTGTTCGCCGCGGTGTGCACGCTGCACAGAGTAAGAACAGGTAATAAAGCTGCGCACACCGATCAACTGCTGCGCCAAACGCCGGATGCGCTCGGCAGGAATACCCGTGATGTCGCTGGCCCATTCGGGCGTTTTCACCATGCCGTCGCCGCGACCATGCAAGTAGTCACTCAGTTGCTCGTAGCCAACGCAGTAGCGTTGCAAGAAATCTTTATCGTCGGCACCCAAGCGCTGAATTTCATAACCCAGTGCCAGCATCAAGGCGACATCGGTATTCGGGCGGATGGGAATCCACTCGGCATTCACAAATTCAGGGCAGTCATCGCGCATAGGGCTGATGTTAATGACCGGAATGCCTTTCGCCACCAGCGTTTCCAGCGCGGGCTTCAACGTGTGGTGCCCGGCGCCGCCGGAGGCCACCTGTGCGTTTTTCAGCGCCAAACCGCCAAACGCGAGGAAAATATCACAGTGCTCGGCGACGCTGCGCCATTCGGTTACCTTACCCGTTAGCGGATGGAAGGTGCCAATCACATACGGCAGGAAGAACTGCGCCGCGCCCCAGCTGTAATTACCCTGCTGGTCGACCGCGCCGCCGCCGGAGAAATAGAAGCGTCGCACCTGAGAACGCGCATGGTGATAGCGCCCGGCAGATGACCAACCGTAGGAACCGGCAAACATGCCGTCTGCACCGTAGCGATCGCGAATACGACGATTCTCCTGCGCGACCAGATCAAGCGCCATCTCCCAATCCACTTCAACAAAGTCTTCCCGGCCACGCAGCGTTCTGTCGCTATTTTCGCGTTTCTGGAGCCAGGAACGCCGCACCGAAGGCCGACGGATACGCCGGTCGGAATACACCAGCGGCACGATGGAATCGAGCATGGCGGAAGGGGCCGGATCGTCGGCAAACGGCTCGCATCGAATCAGCTTGCCATCTTCAACCACTGCGGTAAACGCGCCCCAGTGCGCAAGATGTGGATAACGTTTAATCGCCATGACAACCTCAGAGAAGAATCAATTTTGTTGATAGTTAACCAGCAGCGAAGAACCCGAACCATTCGCTGGAAAGAGCGAACTGCCTTGAGAACTCTTCAACACCCAAACCCGCCCATAGTGGTTATAGAAGCCAGCCGAATGCCCTGCATCTGGCCCAATGCCCTGATACATATCGAAGTGCTGGCCTTTAATCGCCCCACCGACATCCAGTGCAATCATCAAGCGCATTTCATACTTGCCGATGAATTTGCCTACGTTATCCAACAACGGCACTTCCATTAACAGGGCTGTGCCTGCCGGAATCAGCGAACGGTCAGATGCCACAGAGGCTTTCGCCACCAGCGGTACGGCACTGGCCCCTTTCACAGGCGCGGACATCATGGGTTTAAAGAACACAAAAGAGGGGTTCTGCTCAAACAGTTCACGTACTTCATATTCGGTGTGCTGCTCCGCCCACTTGCGGATGGCCTGCATAGACATCTCTTCACGCGGAACTTCACCACGATCGATCAGCACTTTGCCAATACTGCGGTAGGCATGGCCGTTTTTACCGGCATAGCCGAAGAACGTCAGCGGACGTCCATCGCCAAAATCAATATAGGCACTGCCCTGCACTTCCATCATGAAATTATCGACTAACGAGTTAGTCCAGGCGAGAACCAGTCGATCATCGAGCGCACCGGCATAAATACCAGCACGATCCGGCAGCCGGCTGTTCTTTCTGCCCTTTGACGGCATAGCATATAAAGGATGGCGGAATTCCCCCTGACGGGTATGGCGCGCCTGCAACACGGGCGTGTAATAACCGGTGAACTGCACGTTACCAAAGTTATCAACGCCTTCCATCTGCCAGGCATTCAGGCCAAACTTGCTCAGTTCACGGGTATCCGCGCCTGACATCATCCAGTTTTCAATCGCCTGAAAGGTCGAATTATTGCGCGTATAGAGATTCGGTGACGCCGAGCGTATTTCAGCAACCTGAGTCATGAAATCCCGCGCGTTGACGGGTTTACCCTTGGCATTGGGCTCATTCACCAATTCCAGCGGCTGGTTGAGGTGACCATCTTTATATTGCTGCCCGCGATCGGTTGGCCTGGATTGACACCCAGCCAAAATGGCGATAACCACTACGGTCAGCACATATTTTCCCCACCATCCCTTCATCTTTACACTCGCTTTTTACATCAAAAAAGTTACCGTCGAACGATAACAAACGGCTATCGAGAAAGGAATGGGACAGCACATAAATCCACGGTTCAGGCGTATGGCGTTCGACAGACGACACAGTAAAAAATCAGGGTTTCCTTTCATCGCTACATTGCGGTTATAAAATGACCCATCAGGTGGTAAATCAACCAAATACCGCGCTTTTTAGAGAAATAGGTTGCATCAATACTCATGGAGAGTATAGTGCGCATCCACAGACGCGGGGTGGAGCAGCTTGGTAGCTCGTCGGGCTCATAACCCGAAGGTCGTCG